>JBJTAU010000294.1:0-5250 GCA_046090965.1 Limisphaerales bacterium
CTCCGCCGGGTTACCGCCGTGGTTGGTGGCGTGGGTGTGAAGATTGGTGACGTCCAGCAGCAGTCCGCAACCGCTGTTGAACAGGACCTGGGTGATGAAAGCCGGTTCGTCCATCTCCGCGCCGGGCCAGACGAGCGGCGAGCAGACGTTTTCCAAGATCAGCGGCGTGGGGATGGCGCGGCGCACTTGGACGATGTTTCGGGTCATGACCTCCACGGCCTCCTTCGTGAACGGCAGCGGCGCGGGATGGCCGAGGTTCACCCCGCCCGCGCGGGTGAACCCGATGTGCTCGCTCCACCACGGTGGGGCCAGCCGCTTGAGCAGCAGGCCGGTTTTTTCCAAATAGCGCTCGTCCAGCCCCTCCGCGCTGCCGAGCGAGAGGTTGGTGAAGTGTGGCACGATGGTGAAGTGCTCGGCCAGCAGAGCCAGCTCGTCCAGCTTCTCCGTCGAGGCGTCGAGGTAGAGGTCACCGATGATCTCGATGAAATCCACCTCGGATTGCCGGTGCAGCAACTCCTCGCGAAAGGGGGGGCGGTAACTCAGCCCTGCGCCCAGCCGCGGCAGGTTCGCGAGCAGGTTGGTGATTTCAGTCTTGCGGCCCACGCGGCGGTCAACGGCGTCCGCCGGACGCGCCGACGCGCGACCCCGGCTGGTTGGCGGAGGAATTCACGGCGCGAAGTCTTCTCCATCCGTGCGGCGCAAGCCAAGGAAAACTTCTGCGCCGCGGATTTACCGCAGCTTCGGCAGGCTCGCCGCCGCGACGGCCTGGCCGTGCCGCTTGTCCTGCTCGTCGGGGACGTGGAACTGGATGCGATCCGCCAGCCCAGGGAACTCCACCTTCAGCACTTCCTTAGCGCCCGCGATGATGATATCGCCACCCGCGCCGCTGGTCACGCGGCCGAGGATGAGTAGGTGGCTGAAATCGTAGAAGTCCGAGTAGTGCGCCAGCGCGTAGCCGAGGTAGTTGCCGATGGTCTCGTAGATATTCCGCGCACGATAGTCGCCGGCCTTCATCAAGCCCTGCACGAGCTTGAGCTTTTCCGGCAACGGGAGCTTCGCATCCGCCTCGATGCCGGACGCGGGCAGCAGGCGGCCAACGGCCTGCTGCGAGAAGTATTGCGCGCCCACGCCGTAGTCGCCGCTCCACTCGTCGCAAGCGGCAGCGGGGTTGTAGTCCACGGGCGCGAAGGCGAGTTCACTCAGCCAAGTCGTGATGTTGCCGCTGGGCGTCACGAAACCGACGGCCTGGCTGGTGCCCATCGCGATGCCGAGCACGCCGTTCACGCCGAGCGACATCGAGCCGGCAAGCGCGGTGACTTCGCCGTCGTTGGCGACTTCGAGTGGCACATTGTTCCAAGCCTTTTGCACTTCGAGGAAGAGGTCTTTCACCCGCGCGTTGCACACGTCCGGCGCGACGCCCCGGAAGAGCGAGGCGACCTTCACGCGATTGTTCACATACACGCCGGCCGCGCTCGCGCCGATGGCGTCCACGCGCGGCAGGTGTGCGGCGGCCTTGCGGATGGAGTCCATGATGCCGTCGAAGTGATACTGCGGGTCGGGATGGAAGTAGGGATCCCACACCGTCTCCTCGCTGAAGACGACTTTGCCGTCCTGCACCGCCGCGACCTTGCGGTCGCTGCCGCCGAGGTCGAAGCCGATGCGGCAGCCGTCGAGGTTGCGGCCGAGCGACTGCACGTTCGCGCGCTCCGGCGGCAAGCTCGCCGCGTCGCACGCGATGACTTCAATGGGCCGGTCATACACGCGTTCGCCGATGAGGTGGGAGTCGAACTTGCCCGTGGCAGTGTCGCGGAAATGCGCCCGGAGTTGCGCGGCCAGTGAGGAAACCGCTGTCCGCTGTGCGCTGTCCGCTGAAAGCCAGAACTTCCAGCCGCCGCGCTGCCAGAGGAGAAACTTCGCCAACCGTTCGACGTGGCTGAAGTTCGCCGGCGCCAGCGCGTGGCCGGCGGGCGCGAGTTCCGTGTGAAAGTGAAAGACCGAGCCATCCGCCTGCTCCAGCGCGAGTGTGACCGGCACCGCCGAACCGGTCGCGCGCACGGCGTCGCGGAAGGCATGGGTGGCCAGCACGGCGGGGCGGAAGGCGGGATCGAGGACCGGCGTGACGCGCGGAGCGGGCAGCGGGAGGCCGCGATTGATGTTCATGCGCGCCGGTTGTAGCGGGCAGGCGCGACGGCAGCAAGGCCGAGGCGGAGCGGACATGGTTTGGCGTGTGGACGGCAACCGAGGGCAATCTTCAGCCAAGCCTCGGCCAGCCAATTACACGTCCTTCCGGAATGTTGCGCCGCCGGGCCGAGCCGGTGCTGAACCATGAAGATCACGCCGAACCGAGTCGCATGGGAAGTGTGCGAGGATGAGTTTCCGCGCTTGGGATCACCAGCGGACAAGCTGCGCTTCCTGCTTCGCTACGCGGTCCTTGCACCATCGAACCACAATACCCAGCCGTGGCTTTTCCAAGTGCGCGGCAACTGCGTGGAACTCTACGCCGACCGCGCGCGAGCCCTGCGAGTGACCGATCCCGGCGACCGCCAGCTCCTCATCAGTTGTGGTTGCGCGCTGTTTCACCTCCGGGTGGCCATCTGGCATTTCGGCGCTCTGGACCGCACTCACTTGCTCCCCGTCCCGGGCGATCCCGATCTCCTGGCGCGTGTGAGCCTGGGCGCCGAAGACTCGCCCACGCCGCAGCAGGAGGCGCTGTTCCAGGCCATTCTCACGCGCCGCACGAACCGGCAATTGTTTCGGGATGACCCGCTGCCCGATGCGCTGAAGCACGACTTGGTCAAGGCGGCGGAGCGCGAGTCAGCCTGGCTCCACTTTGCGGACGACCGCACTCAACGCAATGCGTTGGCCGACCTCATCGCCGAGGGCGACCGTCAGCAGTGGGCGAACCGGCGCTTCCGCCTCGAACTCGCCGCGTGGCTGCACCCGAATGACGGGGACGCGCGGGATGGAATTCCCAACTCCGCACAGAACGCGGGCGATTTGCTCTCCGTGGCTGGCCCGATCGTCATCCGCACCTTCGACCTCGGCGAGGGGCAGGCGGCGAAGGACCGGGACATCGCCGCCTACTCGCCGGGGTTGGTCGTGCTGGGCACGGACGCAGATGAACCTTGGGCCTGGCTGTGTGCCGGGCAGGCCTTGGCTCGTGTGCTGTTGTGCGCGCGGGCCGGAGAAGTCTGGGCTTCGTATCTCAACCAACCGATCGAGGTTCCCACGCTGCGTCCCCGAGTGACGGAAGTCATCGGTCGCAGTGGCCACGCGCAAATCATCCTGCGCCTGGGCTATGGCCCTAACGTGAGCCCGACGCCCCGCCGCGCGGTTGCAGAAGTGCTGATTCCTTCCGAGTAGGCTCCGTCAGCTTCCCGGCCGCTGCAGCGGCTCGAACTGCTTCGTCTCCGGGTTGTAGGCGAAGAGTTCCGCCGTCGCGATCTGGAAGAACCAGCCGTGCAGATGCAGCGAGCCATTCGTCAGCCGCGCCTTCACCGCCGGGTAAGTCTCCAAGTTCTCAATGGCGAACAGCACGTTCTCCTCCGCGGCCGCGTTGCTTAGTGCGCGGGCGTCGTTCAGGTGCTGGTAACCGCGCTGGATAATGTCGCGCACGGGCGCGGCCACTTGCAGCCAGGCTTCCAAGTGCGGCATCGCGCCGGGCGTGGGCACGCCTTCGAGCAACGCCTGCATCGCGCCGCACTGCGAGTGTCCGCATACCACAATGTCACTCACGCCCAGCGTGCCCACCGCGAACTCGATCGCCGCCGCGGTGGAGTTGGTCGCGCCGGTGACACCGGCGGGCGGGACGATGTTGCCGACGTTTTTCACCACGAACAAATCGCCCGGCTGGCTCTGCGTGATGAGCTCGGCCAGCACACGTGAATCCGAGCACGTGATGAACAGCGTGTGCGGGTTCTGCCCCTCGCGGGACAGCCGTTGGAACAGCGCGCGATACGCGCCGAACTCCTGGGACTGAAAGCGGCGAACGCCCTCAATGAGCTGCTGCATGATGCGCCGATTCTGGCCGAGCGACGCGGACACGCCAAGCAAATCCGCCCGGAAGAAGTCGGCAACAGCGCCGGCTCGTGCTACTGGTTTCGCCGCATATGGCTCACGAACTCAAACTGCGCGAAGGCGATGTTGCCCCCGCCTTCACCGCTCCGACCAGCGGTGGCCAGACCGTCTCGCTCGCGGACTTCGCGGGACGCTCCGTCATCCTCTACTTCTATCCGAAAGACGACACGCCCGGCTGCACGAAGGAGGCGTGCGCATTCCGCGACGCCTTCGCCGACTTCACGGCGAAGGGCGCGGTCGTGCTTGGCGTCAGCGCGGACTCCGTGAAGTCGCACGACAAGTTTGTGAAGAAGTTCAAGCTGCCGTTCCCGCTGCTCGCCGACGAGGACAAGCGCATCGTGGATGCTTACGGGGTGTGGGGCGAGAAGACCTTCATGGGCCGCCGCTATCAGGGCATCCATCGCGTCACCTTTCTCATCGGCAAGGACGGCCGCATCCAAAAGATCTGGCCCAAGGTCAAGCCGGAGACGCACGCGGCGGACGTGCTGGCGGCGGTGTAATTCGGTGGCGTGGTGTGGCGCGGGAAACGGCTGGCCAGAGGTTCTGGCTTGCTGCGCTCCCCGTCCTTCTTGAAGCTCGCGGAGTTGCACCCCGGTTCACCAATGCGCCTCGCCTCGGTTCTCACCCCGTTGAACGACTACCACCTCACGCTCGCGGCGCAGTGCGGCGTGCAGGACATCACGGTGCGTTATCCTGGCCCCGATCCGGAAACTCTCCGGCGACAGCAAAGGCAGATTGAAGCGCACGGGCTGCGGCTCGCCATCGTGGAAGGCTACCTGCCCATCGAACGCCTCAAGCTCGGGCGCGACGACGGCACCGAGCTGGCCGCGATGAAGGCGCTCATCCGCCAGATGGGCGAGCTCGGCATTCCCATCCTCTGCTACAACTTCATGGCCGGCACCGACTGGGTCCGCACGCGGCTGGACGCGCCGGAGCGCGGCGGCGCGCGCGTGACGGAGTTCGACCTCGCCGCGGCGGAGCGCGCCGTGTCCTTGAGCGCGACCGCCAGCACGATCAGCAGCGATCGCATCAGCGCGGGTGAATTGTGGACGAACCTGGAACGCCTGCTGCGCGAGCTGGTGCATGTCGCGGAGGAAAGCGGCGTGTTCCTCGCCATGCATCCGGACGATCCGCCGCTGCCGGAATTCCAAGGTAAGGCGCGTATCATGAACT
>JBJTAU010000295.1:0-4514 GCA_046090965.1 Limisphaerales bacterium
CACGCTCTTCCCACTCTTGAGCGGGGAGTTTGCGGACGACCTGCGAATCGAGAACCTGACGCTCGACGGCAACCGCACGCACAATGCCGAGCTCGATGGCAATTACGCCGGCTGCATCTTCCTCCAGGACTGCAACCGCATTCACATCCGCGGCGTCACCGCGCGGAACTTCGAGGGCGACGGCATCTCGTGGCAGATTTGCCATGACGTGGTGGTGGAGAATTGCCTCATGGAGAACAACAAGAACCTGGCCCTGCATCCCGGCAGCGGCTCGCAGCGCCCCATCATCCGCAACAACACCCTGCGCGGCTCGGACATCGGTATCTTCTTCTGCTGGGGTGTGAAATATGGGCTCGCGGAGCAAAACCAGATCGAGGGCAACCGTGTCGGCATCTCCATCGGCCATCGCGACACGGATAACCTCGTCACGGGCAACACGATCCGCGAAAGCAAGGTGAACGGCGTGCTGTTCCGCCCGGAACGCGGCGCGAGTTTCGCCGGACACCGCAACCGCATCGAACGAAACACCTTCATTAACAACAGTGCGTCCGGCGGAGCAGTCGTTGAAATCCAAGGCGGCACTGAGGACATCCAGATCACCGGCAACACCTTCACCGAGAATCGCCCTGGCATCACGACGCGGGCGGTGAAGCAAGGCGCGGACACGAAGAATATCACCATCACCGGGAGCAAACTGCAGGGCGTGGAGTAGTTAGCCCCGTCCAAATCGATGGTGGGGCCACCATTGAAAGTTGCCGGTGGGCAGCCACGCGGGGCACACACCGGCTATCTTCAAACGCGCCTCCAGCGCGATCTAGGTCTGTTTGGCTTTATTCCACCAATTGCTGCTGAGAACCCATTTTGTGGTCAGGAGGAAAGCCTTCGCCGCTGGCGGGATTGCACCCGGCGTGGGGTGCGCGGCACCGTGGTATCTACCGCCACCTACGCAGCTGCGTAGCGGATACTCAGGTCACCCAAGTGTCCGCCTTTGCGCTTCGGGTCGAAGGTCACCCGCGGGTCGACCAGCGCGGCGCGCTCGATGATGTAGCGCGCCGCCTCGTCGTCTCGGAGTTGGTGGAAGGGATAGAATGGCAGCCGGGTCACGCGGACGTCCAGGAGCGAGCCGTCCTGCACGGCGCGGTGCAACTCCTTCATCAGCCGGTGGCCCGATTGGATGAGTTGGCGGTATTGCTGCTCCTCGTGATTCAGGCCGAGGTCGTAAAACAACGCGGCGATCTGCCGTAGGCGGATGAAGTATTCCGCCCGGCTCTCCGGCCACGCCAGTTCGGCCTGCTTGTCCTTGAAGGCGAAGACTTGGACCAGATGGAAGATGGCGTCCTCCGCCGGCGGGGCGGTGGCGTCGAGGTAGATGCGCTTGGTCTGCTTGAGCCGCGCGTCGATCAGGTCGAGCCGGCCTTCGCGATTGAAGCGGTGGGTGATCTTCACCAGGTCGTAGGCACCCAGTGCCACCCGATGGTTCGTCGTCAGGAATAGGTGATCGAAGACGACCTTCACCTCGACGGGGGCGTCCCCAGAGCTCGCCAACCGGCCGATATAGCTCCGCTCGGCCATGTTGAAGACGGGCACGGGCGTCTGCTTGAGCTGCTCCCACTGCGCGGTGTCCACATGGCCAAGGCGCAGGGCGAGTTTGCGGACGCGTTGCGCGAGCTGGTAATGGTGGCCGTGCCGGAGGGGCTGGGTCTGGCGTTCAAGCTCCTTGACTTCGTCCAGGCTGATGGGCTCCTGCGCGATGAGACGGCGCTCGAAGTCGGCGATGCTGTCAGCCAGAAACTCTGGCGCCTCAGGAGCTGGAGGGGCTAACAACATTCTAAGCTGCCAAGTCAGAGGCGCGGGTCGGGCGGATATTCCCAGACTCTATTCCAGCCGAACCGGATGGAATAAGCCGCCCCTGCCAACCCTCTAACACCCGTGGACGAACCGGACTTCGACCAGCTTGTGGGCGACTACTACCAGTCGCTCTACCGCTTCGCCTTGAGCCTGACGGAGCGCGAATCCGAGGCGTGCGACCTCACGCAGCAGACGTTTTTCCTGTGGGCTTCCAAAGGCCAGCAGTTGCGCGACCGCTCGAAGGTCAAGTCCTGGCTCTTCACCACGCTGCACCGCGAGTTCCTCGGGTCGCGCCGCCGCACCACGCGCTTCCCGCACCACGAGATCGAGTCCGTCGAGCGCGAACTGCCACCCGTGGCACCCGACACCGTCAACGCGATGGACGCCGACACCGTGATGCAGGCGTTGATGAGCGTGGACGAAGTCTATCGCGCCCCGCTGATGCTGTTTTATCTCGAAGACCACTCCTACTTGGAAATCGCCGCTGTTCTCGAAGTGCCCGTCGGGACCGTCATGTCGCGCCTAGCACGCGGCAAGGCACAGTTGCGAAGCCTGCTCGCCGATCAAGCCACGACTGCGGAGCGCAAGATTGTTCCGCTGGACCTCCGCCAAGCCATTTGACCCCATGAACCACGACGAAGCCAAATTCATCCTCCGCGCCTACCGGCCCGGCGGCCAGGACACGGACGACCCGCAGTTCGCTGAAGCCTTGGCGCACGCCCGTCGCGACCCCGAACTCGCCCGCTGGCTGGCCGAGCAGACCGCGCTCGACGCCGCCATCGGCGGCAAACTCCAGTCCCTCCCGGTCCCGAAGGACTTGAAGGCCACGATCCTGGCCGGGCGGAAGGTGATTCCCCTGCGCACGGAATCTTGGTGGCGGCGGCGCATCCCTCCGGCCGCAGCGGCAGCGGCGCTCGCCGTGACCTTCGCCACCGTCGGCTACCTCTCCCTGTTTGAACCGCCGGAGCCGAAGCCCGACTTCGCCCGCTTCACGAAGGACATCACCGGCTACCTCGGCAAAGGCTACGGCGTCCTTCCCCGCCAAGCGCATCTGGCGAGCACGGACAACACCTACTTCGGGGCGATGAGCTATCGGATGAACTACCGCAGCCCCAGCCTCGACGACATCCGTGCCTGGCTTTCCCAGCACGGCGGGCACAGCGACTTCATCAACCCCAGCGGCATGCGGCAGCCCTTGAGCCTCGGCTGCTCGGTGATGGACTGGTGGGGCCGGCGCATCACGCTGGTTTCCTACCAGCTTGGCCGCAACCTCCCGCGCGACAAGGCCCATCTCGTCATCATCAAGAGCACCGACCTGCCCGACCCACCCGTGCGTGGCCAACCGCGCTTCAGCGAGTCGGGTGACTGGGCCATTGGTGCTTGGAACGACGGCAACCTCACCTACTTCCTCATGTCCCCGGCGGACCGGCGGGTGATTGGAAAATATCTGTGAGCAACGGCGTAACGCCGGTGCTCACTCCCACTCGATCGTGCCCGGCGGCGTGCTGGTGATGTCGAGGACGCAGCGGTTGACGCCCTTTACCTCGTTGATGATGCGCGTGGCCAGCTTTTCCAGCAGCTCGTAGGGCAGCTTCACCCAGTCGGCGGTCATGCCGTCCTGGCTCTCGACGGCGCGGACGCAGATCGTGAAGTCGTAGGTGCGCTCGTCGCCCATCACGCCCACGCTCTTGCACGGCAGCAGCACGGCGAAGCTCTGCCAGATTTTGTAATACAGCCCGCTCGATTTCATCTCCTCGACGACGATCGCGTCCGCCTCGCGCACGATGCGAAGTTTCTCCGCAGTGATTTCGCCGAGCACGCGCACGGCCAAGCCGGGGCCGGGGAACGGCTGCCGATACACAATCTCCTTCGGCAATCCGAGTTCGAGACCGAGCACGCGCACCTCGTCCTTGAACAAACAGCGCAGCGGCTCGACGAGCTGGAACTTCATGTTCTTGGGCAGCCCGCCGACATTGTGATGCGATTTGATGAGCGCCGCCGGATTGCCCGCGATCGGCACCGACTCGATCACGTCGGGATAAAGCGTGCCCTGCGCGAGGAACTTCGCCTTGCCCGCGCGTTTCGTCGCCGCTTGGAACACGTCAATGAACGCCTTGCCGATGATCTTGCGCTTCTTCTCCGGCTCGGTGACGCCCTTGAGCTTCTTCAGGAACAGCGCGGTGGCGTCCTCGTATTGCAGCTTCACCTTGAAGTTGCGGCCAAAGACCTCCTGCACGACTTCGGCCTCGCGGGCGCGGAGCAGGCCGTTGTTGACGAAGATGCAGGTGAGCTGGTCGCCGATGGCCTTGTGCAGCAGCGCCGCCGCCACGCTCGAATCCACGCCGCCGCTGAGGCCGAGGATGACGCGCTCGCTGCCGACCTGCGCGCGGATGTCGGCAACGGCCTTCTCCAAATAGTTGCGCATCGTCCAGTTCTTGCCGCAGCCGCAGATGCCGTGGACGAAGTTGCTGTAAACCTCGCGCCCGCGCGCCGTGTGGACAACCTCGGGGTGAAATTGCAGGCCGAAGATGCGGCGCTCGCGGTGCTCGATCACGGCGTAGTCGCTGTTCTCCGTGGTCGCGACGACGGCAAAATCCTTCGGCAGCTTGGTGAGCTTGTCGCCGTGGCTGTTCCAGACTTGGAGCGTGGGCGGGAGGTTCTCGAAG
>JBJTAU010000296.1:0-4546 GCA_046090965.1 Limisphaerales bacterium
TCGCCGAGACCGTGGCCAAGGCGCTGACCGCGAAGTAAGCCCGCGTCAATTCCCCGCTCGCCAGCCTGCGGGCTGCTCCGTAGTTTCGCCGCGATGGCCGCACTGCCCAAACCGGAAGTCATCCTCACCCACGAGAGCGACCTTGATGGCCTGCTCTCCGGCCTGCTACTGCGCCGTCTGGCCCGCAAGCTCTTCGACGCCGACGTCCGGCTGGAGGCGCACCATTACAACTCGTGGAAGCAGCGCCAGCTCCGCGAGCGCTCGGCGTGGGTGAGCGACTTCGCCTTCGAGCCGCGCATGGACCGGCCGGACTGGCTGATCCTCGACCATCACACGACCGACACGCCCGCCAAGCAGTCCCACCTCATCCACGATCTCGCGAAGTCCGCGAGCCTGCTCTGCTACGAGCTCTGCTGCCAGCACGGCCTGGGCAAGCCCGAACTCGACCGGCTCGTCCACCTCAGCAACGTCGTGGACCTCTACCTGATTGAGGATCCCGATTTTGAACTGGCCTGCGACTACGGGAATCTCGTCAAGACCTACAACTTCTGGAACCTCCACGCGCTCATCGAGGGCAACCCGGAGCGGCTGCTCGACCACCCGCTGCTGGAGGTCATGGCCGTGAAGCGCCGCGTCGAGGATCCGCAGGGCTTCGACTGGAGCCGGCGAAACGTCGTCGAGATCAGCGCGACCGTCGGCTTCGTGGACACCGTCGTCGGCAACGCCAACAGCATCGTCCACCGGCTGCTCCGGGAGAAAGCCACGCCCTACACCGTCCTCGTCACGCTCTTCGTGAAGTCCAACCGCACGGTCATCGCCAGCTTCCGCAGCCAAAACGGCGAGGCGCTCAAGGTTGCACAGCAGTTCCAAGGCGGCGGCCACGCGAACGCCTCCGGCGCGACGCTTCCGCGTTCGGTCACCTCACCGGAAGACGCCGTCCTTTACCTCCGGGAAGTGCTCGCCCCGCCGCCGAAGAAGGGCAGCAGCCTCACCAGCCTTGAGCAAGCCTTCGCCGCGGTGGAAGGCAAAGCAGCGAACCGCTGACGCGCGGGCTGTGATCCGCGTGACGCTGGGCATCTTCAGTATTGCCTACACCTTGTTCCAAGGCGCGCGGTTCTCGCGGCTGCGCAGTTTGGTCGCCTCGGTGTCGTTGATGAACTCCTCCTTCACCGGATTCCACTTTAGCGGGCGGCGCAGCCAGTAGCCGATGTTGCCGAGCTGGCAGACTTGCGCGGTGCGCGCGCCGATGGCCACGTCGGCCACGGGCCGCGCGCGGGTCTTGATGCAGTCCACCCAGTTTTGCTTGTGGCTCGCGGCGATGGCGGGGAGCTTGAAATCCTTTTCGCCCAGCGGCGTTTCCAAAATGCTCTTGGGCGTGGACTCGATGCCCTTGCGATCCACGTAGATCGTGCCCAACTCGCCCTCGAAGGTCGTGCCACTCGGGCCGCCGTGAAACATCTCGATGCCGTTCGCATAGACGAAGCGCAGGCCGGATTCGCCGCTGGCGGGCGGGTGGATCTCGACGGGGCCGGAGTCATCCATGCCCAGCGCCCATTGCGCGATGTCGAAGTGGTGCGCGCCCATGTCCGCGAGGCCGCCGCACGCGTATTCCCGGTAGTTGCGCCACGCAGGGAAGTGCTTGTGGATGTCGAGCGGGCAGAGGATTTGGTTGAAGGCGCGCTCGGGCGAAGGGCCGTTCCACAAGTCCCAATTGACTCCGGCAGGCACCGGCTCGGCCGGCAGGTCACAGGGTTTGGCCGGACCGCCGACGCCGACGCGCACGGTCTTCACCTTGCCGATGCGTCCGCTGCGGACGTATTCCACGGCTTGGCGGAAGTAGCCCTTGAACTCCGTGCGCTGCTGGCTGCCGGTTTGGAAGACGATGTTGTGCTCCCGCGCCGCGTTCACCATCGCACGGCCCTCGGCGATGGTGAGCGAGAGCGGTTTCTCGCAATACACGTCCTTCTTCGCGCGCGCGGCGAGGATGGCGGGGATGGCGTGCCAGTGGTCCGGCGTGGCGATGCACACGGCGTCGAGGTCCCGGCGCGCGAGCAACTCGCGGAAGTCGCCGTAAGCTGCGCAACCCTTGTAGGCACCGGACTCCTTGTCCTTCGCGTAAGCTTTGTGGACGCGCTCGACGGAGTCGTCAAGCCGGCCCTTGTGCACGTCGCACACCGCGACGACCTGCACGTCCGTCATGCCGAGGAAGCCGCCGAGGTGACCGCGGTTCATCATGCCCATGCCGATGAGACCGAGGTTGATTCTGCCATTCGGTCCGGAGCCGGATTTGCTCGCGGCCCAGACGCGCGCGGGCAACAGGAGCGGTCCGGCGGAGGCGACGAGGGCGGCTTGGAGAAAACGGCGACGGGAGTTGTGGGTGATCGTGTGCATGACCGGGAGCTTCCCGCCGACGGCCAAGGTGGCAAGAAAAATTCCCCGCTGCGGCACGAGTGGCTTGGCCTCAGCGGCCCGCTCCGCTACCGTGGGGCAACCACCATGAACCACGGCAACGTCTCCAAGGAAATCGCCCGCGGCCTGCTCGCCTTGCAAGCCCGCATCAAGGCGGCGCGCATCCCGCCCTCCAAGCTCGACGAGACTCTGAACCTCGCGACCTGGAACATCCGCGAGTTCGGCAAGACGCGGCGGCTGGAGGCCTCGGTCCATTACCTCGCGGAAATCCTCGGACAGTTAGACCTGATCACCGCGGTCGAACTGCGCGACAACCTGGAGGACATGGCGCGCGTGATGCAGATCCTCGGCCCTGACTGGCGATTGATCTACAACGACTGCATCGCCGACCCCGGCGGCAACCGCGAGCGCGTCGGGTTCCTCTACGACCAGCGCGCCGTGAAGTTCAACGGCTTCGCCGCCGAGGCGGACGCCCCGCGCCGGAAGATCGGCAAGGAGTATCTTCCGGTGCGGTCCTTCTGGCGTGCGCCCTATGCGGCCTCGTTCCGCGCGGGGAACTTCGACTTTGTCGCCATTGGCTTGCATATCCGCTGGGGCGAGGGCGTGGCCGCGCGACGCGACGAGATCCAGCTCTTCGCGGACTGGCTGGCCGAACGCCACGCGGATCAGTTCGGCGAGGACAAGGACCTTATCGTGATGGGCGACTTCAACATTCCGAAGCTGGACGATGATCTGTTCAAGGCGCTCACAAGCCGGGGCCTGCGCATCCCGCCCGCGTTGCGGCGGCTCACGGCCGGCACGCAGGTGCTCGGCGGCACGAACCTCGGCGCGGATGCGCGCTACGACCAGATCGCCCACTATGCGAAGGACCCGGAGCGCTTCGCGCGGCTGGGCGGCACGGTGGACTTTTACGGCGGCGGCCAGGCGATCAAGGAGCTCTTCCCCAAAGGCCTGACGGAAGAGGCGTTCACCTACCAGATGTCCGACCACCTGCCGTTGTGGATCCAGATCAACACGGACAACGACGCGCAACAGTTGCGGCAGATCATCCAAGGGTAGCGGCTGCCATTGACGCTCGCGGGAAAAGTTTCCACCTTCCTCGCGCGTCATCCTATGCATCGAACCTTCGCCTTCCTCGCACTCCTCGTCGCCACCGTTTCGGCTTCCGCGCAGGGCGACGGCAAGACGGGCTTGCTCGGCCAGTATTTCAAGAACATGACCCTCACCGGCCCGCCCGCGCTCAAGCGCGTGGACGCGCAGGTGAACTTCGACTGGGCCGAGGCTCCGGCGGAGAACTTCCCGGCGGACCAGTTCAGCGTGCGCTGGAGCGGCATTGTGCAGGCACCCGCCACGGGCAGGTTCACCTTCATCACCGAGTCGGACGATGGCTTGCGCCTGTGGGTGGATGGCCGGCTGCTGATTGACAACTGGACCGACCACGGGCCGACCGAGGACAAGAGCCCTGAGTTCATGCTGCAGGACGGCAAGCTTTACGAAATCATCATGGAGTTTTACGAGAACGGCGGCGGGGCGGCGGCAAAGCTCCTCTGGAGCGGGCCTTCGACTTTGAAGCAGCCCATCCCCAGCTTCCGCCTCACTCCCAAGGAGCTCGCCCCGCCCGGCGAACTGGATGTGGCGAAGCTCCCGCCGGACACGCGCGGCGTGGTGGGCCACTACTTCAAGGGCCGGGACTTTGCGGGCAAGCCGGTGCTGCGCCTGGACAAGGAGATTGCCTTCGACTGGGGCGAGGGCGGGCCGGGCTTGCGCGCCGGCGACGCCGATGATTTCTGCGTGCGCTGGACCGGCCAGGTGAAGGCGGAGAAGACCGGCCTCCACACGTTTTTCACGGAGACGGACGACGGCGTGCGTCTGTGGGTCAACGGCCAGAAGCTCGTGGACCAGTGGGTGGACCAGGGCGCAACCGAGCACAAGGGCGAGCTGATGTTGGAGGCCGGAAAGAGCTACGATCTGGTGATGGAGTATTACGAGAACAGCGGGTTCGCGTCGGCCAAGCTCTCGTGGAGCGTGGCGGGCGCGGAGAAAAAGCTGATCCCGTCGTCGTCGTTCATCCCGAAGGTCATCACCGATAAGAGCCAGAAGCGCTGACAAAAACCGACCCCCCCCCCGCTCAGGTGAG
>JBJTAU010000297.1:0-24721 GCA_046090965.1 Limisphaerales bacterium
GAGCGGTTGCGGGCGCTTGGCATCAGCTAGCCAGAGCGCGAGTTGGGCAGGTGGAAGCTGCGACACCGACGGAAACGCGCCGCGCATGAACGAGCGGGCCAGGGCGCGAAGCAGGGCGCTCATCGTGGCAATCCGGCCTGCGCCAGGCCGAATCCCCGGCAAGCCCAAATCTCCATCCGGCATATCCGCGACTGCGCGGGCTTCATGCCGCGAGTGAATCAGCCTTTCCCCGCGCGGGCAAGCGGCCCATCCTGCGCCATGCTCATCACCGGCATCCTTAACCCCGCCATCGTCTCGCTGCTCGCGCGCGTGCGGCACACGAACACGCTCGTCATCGCCGACCGTGGCTTTCCGCTCTGGCCGGGAGTCGAGACGGTGGACATCTCGCTCGTGGACAACGTGCCGACGGTGCTCCAAGTGCTCGCCGCTGTGCGGAAGAACTTCGTCGTCGGGCAGGCCTACATGGCGCAGGAGTTCCTGAAGGAGAACACGCGCGGGACGAAGAACGCCTTCCTCCGTGCGCTGCGCGGCTGCGCCGTGGACTTCGAGCCGCACGAGCAACTCCGCCAGCGCGTGCCGAAGGCCGTAGGGCTGATTCGCACGGGTGACACGGTGCAGTATGCGAATGTGGTGCTGGTGTCGGGGAGGGCGGGGTGAAACGTAAAACGTAATGCGTAATGCGTAAGGGCCGGGGTGAAACTGAACCTCCCGGACGCTCCGCCTTACGTTTTACGCATTACGCATTACACCTCATCCCCCCGCCATCGCGCCGACGACGAGGAACGGCTCGCTCCCATTGATCACCGCCTCGGGCAACAGTGTGTCGGTCGGGTCGAGGGACAAGTCTTCCTTGCAGGCGAAGAAGCGGATGAACGGGCGGCGCTTGAGCGTGCTGTGGTCGCGGAGGGTGCCGCGTAGGACGGGGAAGCGAGCTTCGAGTGCGTCCAGCACGGCGGCGATGGTGACAGGCGGCGGGACTTCGAGCAGCACGTCGCCCTCCACGCGCGCGAGGTTGCGGAGGTGGAACGGAAGGACGACGCGGATCATCGGGGAAATCCCAAGTTCCAAGTTCCAAATCCCAAAGAAGCTCCAAACTCCAAGCTCCAATGCGCGAGCCGAACGTTCCTTGAAGCTTGGTGCTTGGATCTTCTTTGGAGCTTGGGCTTTGGGATTTGGAGCTTCACTTCAACGTCTGCACCTCCACCGACAGCACGCCGGGCAGGTGCGCAGCGATTTCTGTCCACGAGTCGCCGCCGTCGGGCGAGCAATACACTTGGCCGCCCGTCGTGCCGAAATACACGCCGCACGGGTCGAGCGAGTTGGTCGCCATCGCGTCGCGCAGGACGTTTACGTAGCAGTCCTTCTGCGGCAGGCCTTTCGTGAGCGGCTCCCATTCGTTGCCGCCGGTGCGGCTGCGATAGACGCGCAGCTTGCCGTCGGGCGGGTAGTGCAGCGAGTCGCTCGTGATGGGCACCACGTAAATCGTCTCCACCTCGTGCGCGTGGACCTCAATCGGAAAGCCGAAGTCGCACGGCAGGTTTCCGCTCACCTTGGTCCACTGGTCGCCCGCGTTGTCGGTGCGCAGGACGTTCCAGTGCTTCTGCATGAAGAGCACGTCGGGCCGCGACGGATGGTGCGCGATGCGATGCACGCAATGGCCCACCTCCGCGTCCGGATCGGGCAGTTCGTATTTGGAATGCAGCCCGCGATTGATGGGCTTCCATGTCTTGCCGCCGTCGTCGGTGCGGAACGCGCCCGCCGCCGAGATGGCGATGTAGATGCGGTTGGGATTCTTCGGGTCGAGCAGGATGGTGTGCAGGCCCATGCCGCCCGCGCCGGGCTGCCAGAGATGACCCTTCGCCTGCCGCAGGCCGGACAGTTCCTTCCACGATTTGCCGCCGTCGGTGGTCTTGAAAATCGCCGCGTCCTCCGCGCCGGCGTAGGCGGTGTCGGGGTCGGTATGCGACGGCTCAATGTGCCAGATGCGCTTGAAGGCCCACGGCTGTTGCGAACCGTCGAAGTGCGCGTGCGTGCCGGTCTCGCCCTCATAAAGAAACTGGTTGCTCTGGCCTTTCGGCATGCCGTCCGGCCCCATCAAATCCTCGGGCTTCGTGCCGGGCGGATTCCACGTCTTGCCGCCGTCATCGGAGCGCTGGATGATCTGGCCGAACCAGCCGCTGGTCTGCGACGCGTAGATGCGGTTGGGGTCGAGCGGCGAGCCTTTGAGGTGATAAATCTCCCAGCCGCCGAACAGCGGGCCGTTGACTTCCCAGTTCTTGCGCGTGCCATCCGCCGTGAGGATGAACGCGCCCTTCTTCGTGCCGACGAGGACTCGGAGGGTGCTAATGGTTTTCTGTTTCTGGTGGGTGACCGCGTCCGGCGCGGCAGGGTTGGATTGTTCTCGAGGTTCTTCCACAAGCCGGTCGAGTTGGTCAAGGGATTGATTCCGCCGAACGCGCTCGGTGCCGGGCTGCCATTCCCACCTCCCGCCTCAAAAGGCTTGCCCGCCATTTTCCCCGCCCGCGATACTCGGCCCCCATGAAACACGTTCGTCTCGGCATTGTCGGCCTCGGCAACATCGGCAAGTTCCACTGCGGCTATCTCCTCGATAAAAAGATTTCCCGCTGCGAGCTGGCAGCCGTCAGCGACGCCTTCGCGCCCAGCCTCGAAGCGTTCAAGAACAAGCCCGGTCTCAAGACCTTCGCGAGCTGCGAGGAGATGATCCGCTCCGGTGCGATTGACGCGCTCATCGTCGCCACGCCGCACTTTCTGCACACCACCATCGGCATTGACGCGCTCAAGAACGGCCTGCACGTCATGGTCGAGAAGCCCATTTCCGCGCACAAGGCCGACGCCGAGCGGCTCATTGCCGTGGCGCAGGCGCATCCGACACAGGTCTTCGGCGGGATGTTTCAGATGCGCGTCGAGCCGCGTTACCAGAAGATCAAGCAGCTCCTCGGCAGCGCGGACTTCGGCCAGCTCGTGCGCGTGAACTGGATCATCACCGATTGGTTCCGCACCGAGGCTTACTACGCGAGCGGCGGCTGGCGCGCGACGTGGAAGGGCGAGGGCGGCGGCGTGCTGCTCAACCAGTGTCTCCATCAGCTCGACATGCTCCAGTGGCTCTGCGGCATGCCCAAGACCGTGCGCGGCTTCTGCCAGCTCGGGCGCTATCACAACATCGAGGTCGAAGACAACATCACGACCTACATGGAGTGGGCCAACGGCGCGACCGGCGTCTTTATCTCGTCCACTGGCGAAGTGCCCGGCACCAACCGCCTCGAACTCTGCGGCACGCGCGGCAAGCTCGTCGTCGAGAACGACCAGATGAAGTTCACGCGCAACGAGAGCGACATGATTGAATTCAGCCGCACCTCCAAGAGCGGCTTCGCCAAGCCCGACGCGTGGAACTGCGAGATTCCGTTCACGCCCGCCGCGAACCCGCACGGCATTCTCATCCAGAACTTCGTGGACGCCATCCTCGACGGCAAACCGCTCATCGCGCCCGGCGCGGAAGGCATGGGCAGCGTCGAACTGGCGAACGTCCTCCTCTACTCCTCGCTCATCGGCCAGAGCGTCGAGCTGCCGATGGACAGCAAGGCTTGGGAGAACAAGCTCAACGAACTCATCGCCAACTCGCGCCACGAGAAGAAGGTGGTGGCGAACACCACGGACGACTTCACCAAGTCGTTCAACAAGTAGGCTTGGCAAGCCCCTGCCTAGGCCGGGCGCAACGTCCGACGCACCAGATCGCTCCGGGGACTCGTCAGCCGCGAGAACAGGACTTGTCTGAACGCTCGCGAAGCGCGGCGGGATCAGGCATCATGTTCGCCGCCACCTGAATTTTACGTTTGCTTGAACGACTCGCCTGCCACACCCGCCGCCCGCCAGGCCCTGCTGCTCGTGGCGTTCATGTGGTTCGCCTACTTCCTGAACTACTGCGACCGGCAGGCCGTGTTCTCGATGTTCCCCGTGCTCAAGGCCGACCTCGGCTTCACGGACACGCAGCTCGGCTACGTCGGCGCGGCGTTCCTCTGGGTCTATGGCGTGGGCAGCTTCTTCGCGGGACAGGTCGGCGACCGCGTTTCCAAGCGCCGGCTCATCATCGCGAGCCTCGTGGTGTGGAGCATTGTCACGGCGGCGACCGGGCTGGCGAAGTCGCCGAATGAACTGCTGGCACTCCGCGCGCTCATGGGCGTCTCGGAGGCGCTCTTCATGCCCGCCGCGATCGCGCTCACGGCGATCGCCTTCCCGCCCGCCACGCGTTCGCGCGCCATCGCCGCGCTCACCACGGCACAAATCCTCGGCAACGTGGGCGGCGGGTGGTTCGGCGGCTGGCTGGCGAACGAAGGCAACTGGCGCGGGGCGTTCTACGCGTTGGGCGCAGTGGGAATGCTCTTCGCGCTGCCTTACTGGCTCTTCCTGCGCGGCGTCAGCGAGGAGGCGCAGGGCGAGAAGAAGGCGGCCGGGGACGGTGGCAGCGCGCGCTTCCACCTCTGGCGCACGCCGACCTACGGGCTGCTCTGCGTGGTCTTCCCGGTGTTCGTCTTCGGCCTGTGGCTGCTCTACGGCTGGCTGCCGAACTTCTTGAAGGAGAAGTTCGCGCTCAACCTCGCCGATGCCGCCTATAACGCCACCGTCTTCCTCCAGGGCGCGACGCTCATCGGCATGCTCACCGGCGGCGTGCTCGCGGACGTGCTCTATCGCCGCACGAAGGCCGCGCGTCTCTGGCTGCTCACCGCGAGCCTCATTGGCTGCGCGCCGTTCCTGCACTACCTCGGCAACAGTGACACCCTCGCCGCCACGCGCGTCGCCGCGATGAGCTGCGGCCGCTTCAGCGGCTTCTTCCTGGGCAACATCTTTCCGTCCGCGTTTGAGATTGTCCCGGCGGACGCGCGGGCCTCCGCGGTGGGCGTGTTGAACTTGTTCGGTGCGGTAATCTCCGGCTTCGCCACGCTTGCGGGTGGGGCGCTCAAGCAAACTGTGGGCATCAACAACCTGCTCTCCTACACCGCGCTGGCCTATGCACTCGCGGGCCTCGCGGTCATCGTCGGCATCCGCTTTCTGTTTGCGACTGACTATGAGAGAGTCCACTGAAGGCAACCACGAATGAACAGGAATGGACACGAATCGCCGTGGGCCGCAGTCGTTGCGGCCGTCCTTTGCGTGTTGAGTTGTGACGCAGCACCTCAGCCGCCGCCCGCGCCGCTTCCTGCGTTCGGTGAATCCTTCCCTGCCGGCTTCCCTGATGCCGACCGAGGCTCCTTCGAGCGCGACCTCAAGTCTCTCGGCGGCAAATTGAACTCAATTCGTGAATCGGCTTCACGCAACCCCGGGCAAGCCGACCGCTTCGCCGAGGCCGACCTCTTCCACAAGGGCATCCTCTGGGCGCTCCGCTACGAAACCAACTTCACGACCAACGACGTCGCGTTGCTCAAGAAGTCTCTTACGCGCGGTCAGCAGCGGGCCGACGCCTCGCTCGCGAAGCAATCGCCGTGGGCCGCGCGCAACGGCAAAGTCCTCCGCGGCTACGTCTCCGCGGTGGACGGCTCCACGCAGCCCTACGGAGTCATCGTTCCCGTGAGCTACGACGAAACGATGCCTATGCGGCTAGACGTGGTCCTGCACGGCAGCTCAAAGCCCGTGGGCATGAGCGAACTTCGCTTCGGCGCGCGCTTCGACGAGGGCGACGACGCGGCAAAATCCGCGCCCGACGCGGACTTCATCGAGCTGCATCCGCTGGGCCGCGTGGAGAACTGCTACCGCTGGGCCGGCGAGACGGATGTGTTCGAGGCCATCGAGGCCGTATGCCGCAACTACAAGATCGACCGCGACCGCATCGTGCTGCGCGGCATGAGCATGGGCGCGTCGGGCACGTGGCATCTCGGCCTGAAGCATCCGAGCCGCTTCGTCGCGCTCGGGCCTTACTGCGGCTACGTGGACACGCACCGCTTCTCGGAGACGCCGATTCCGAGCTTCATCAAGGTCGGCCCGCTGCCCGCGCATCAGGAGCGCGGCTTGCACATGCTCGACTCGATTGACTACGCGGCGAACGCGGGTGTCGTGCCCGCCATCGGGGCCATCGGCGACAAGGACGTGTTCTTCCAATCGCACGTCCACATGGGCGAAGTCTTCGCCAAGGAAGGCATTCCGTTCGTGAACCTCATCTCGCCCGGCACCGGCCACACGATTGATCCGAAGACCCACGCCGAGCAGATGCGCCGCATCGGCGAGCACGTCGCGAAGGGCCTCGACCCCGCGCGCAAGGAACTGCGCTTCGTGACGTGGACGCTCAAATATAACCGCTGCCACTGGCTCGAACTGCTCGCGCTCGGCGAGCACTACGAGCGCGCAGAGATCATCGCGAAGGCGGCCGAAGACGGCTCGGTGGAGGTTAGCCTCGCGAAGAACATCACGCGGTTTGCCATTCATCAGCCGATGCTAACCGGAGCGACGGCGAAAGCTCGCATCGCCGGGACGGACCTTGCGCTGCCAAAGCGAAAGGCGGGCGAAACGAACGCGCTGGTTTTCACCATGGAGCAGAACAAGTGGCAGCTCGCCGGCCCGCGCGAATCCGTTGCACTCACAGGCAAGCGCCCCGGCGTGCAAGGCCCGATCGACGACGCCTTCGCCTCGCCCTTCCTTTGCGTCCGTGGCACCGGCACCCCGTGGACCCCCGCCGTCGGCGCGTGGGCCGACGCCAGCCTGCGGCGCTTCACCTACGAATTCGCCCGCTACATGCGCGGCGACGTGCCGGTGAAAAACGACACCGAAGTCACCGAGGCCGACGTGCTCACGAAGCATCTCATCCTCTTCGGCGACCCCGGCAGTAACCCGTGGATCGCAAAGGCGCTGCCCAAACTCCCGCTCACCTGGACACGCGACACCGTGAAGCTCGGCACTGAACAGCACTCGGCGAAGGACCACGCACCGGTGCTCATCAACGCCAGCCCTTTCCCCGGCGCGGGCGATCACTACGTCGTCATCAACAGCGGCCACACGTTTCACGAAAAGGAATTCGCCGCCTTCAACTACCTCCTCTTCCCGCGCCTCGGCGACTGGGCCGTGATGCGCGTCGGGACGAACGCGGCGGCGTGGAAACCCGGCGCGGAGTTCCCCGAGGAAGCGCTGCGTGCGGGCTATTTCAACGAACAGTGGAAGCCATGACGCACTCGGCCGGGCGGATCGAATTTGGATTTGAAGCGTGCCGGAGCGGTGCTTTCCTAGCGGGGATGAACCGACTCTTTTTACTGTTGATGCTCGCGCTGCCGCTCGGGGCAGCGGAAGTGAAGCTGCTCGACGAGGGCAAGGCGGTGCATCAGATCGTGCTGCCGAACGCGTCGGATTCGCCCGCTGTCGCGGAGGGCTTGCGGCAGACTGCGCGGTTGGTGCAGACGGCGTTTCTGGCGAACGGAGCCGAAGTGGGCATCGTCTCCGAGAGCCAGCGCGATCCCGCGAAGCCGGGGCTGTGGCTCGGCGATACGCGGTTCGCGCGGGCGCAGGGGGTGGAGGTGGCGAAGTTGCGCGATTGGAGCTATGTGCAGCGGGTGGTGGGGCGGGATGTGATCCTCGCCGGTCATGACCACGCGGCGCACGGCGTGGCAGAGCATCGGAGCCGGCCGAGCTGGGACCGCTTCGGCACGGCGAAGGCGGTGGTGGACTTCGCACGGCAGTTCATGGGCGTGCGATTCTTGTATCCGGACTTGCCGGGTTACACGCCGGTGAGCGCGGCGGCGAAGGTGGATTTGCTGGCGTCGCCGGCGATCGAGTTCCTACCGCTGAAGACGATGGCAGTGCCGGCGGATTTGAACGTGAGCAAGACGCCGTTGCTGCGCGTGAACACGTCGCATCCGGCGGGCGGGGGATTTTACGACCTGGCGCAGAATCGGTTCCCGCGCGTGGACGAGCTCTTCGGCGGGCACACGTGGGAGCGCGCGGTGCCGGCGGAGTTGTTCGAGTCGCATCCGGAATACTTCACGCTGGTCAACGGGCAGCGCACCAAGCTCGGCGGCAACGGCGCGCAGTATTGCCTCGCGAATCCCGACGTGCAGGAGCGGATCTACCGCGATCTGGCGTCGTGGTTTGAGCGCGGCTACACGTCGGTGGACCTCGGGCAGCCGGATGGGTTTGTGGCGTGCCAGTGCGCGCAGTGCGACGCGCTCTATGGCACTGGGAAAGATTGGAGCGAGAAGATTTGGATTTTCAATCGCACCGTGGCGGAGCGGTTGGAGAAGTCGCATCCGGGCCGGCAGCTCGTGATGATGAGCTACATCCTGACTGCGCAGCCGCCGAAGTCGTTTCGGAAGTTTCCCGCGAACACCAGCATCATGCTCACGGGCACGAACGAGGAGGACTTCGCGCCCTGGCGGGGCGTCGAGGTGCCACGGGGTTTCACCGGCTATGTGTATAATTGGTGTCCGAACCTCGCCACGCGTTACACGCCGATGCGGACGCCAGGCTACCTCGAGACGCAGGTGAAGCGCCTCGCGGCGAATCGCATCCAGTCGCTCTACCGTGACGGGCCCGGACAGCTCTTCGGTCTCGAAGGCCCGGTGTATTACGTCATGGGCCGGATGTTCGATGACCCGGAGCGTAACGCGGCGAAGGACTTGTTGCCGGAGTTCTACGAGGCGGCGTTCGGGAACAAGAGCGCGGCGTTCTACATGCGGTCGTTCTACGAGCAGCTTTATCACGCCATCAATCTCTACTCGGATCACCTCGGCACGCGCGCCGACGCGTGGACGTATCAGCCACTGCCCGGCGAGGGTCGCCCGCGCAAAACGGTGCTGGATCCGTTTCAGATGATGAGCTTCCTCTACCCGCCCAATTTGTTCGTCGCGCTCGAAGCCGATCTTAAGCAGGCCGAGCAAGCCGCCACGACCGCGAAGGCGAAGACGCGGCTCGCACTGGTGCGCCGCGAGTTCGAGTATCTGCGGCACTTCGCGCGCGTCGTGCACTTGCACCAGGCCTATCAAGTGGTGCCCGACGCGTCGTCGCGCGACCGCCTGCTGGATGCGATTGAGGCGCGCAACACCTTCATCACGGGCCTCTACGATGCGCGGGGCAATCCCGCCGGACCCGGCAATTGGGCGCAGGTGCTCTTCCCCTATCCCGGCCACGACGCGAAGCACCTCCGCCTCGCCCACGACGGTTATCAGGAGCCTTACGCGAACACGTGCTTCAACTGGGACACGCAGGCCATGCGCTCCGCGCCGAACCCCGGGAAAAAGAATATCGTCGTCGCATCCGCGAGTGCGCCGCCCACCCTCGACGCGCCGCAATGGCAGCAGGCGGCGGCACAGGAACTCACGTTCATTCCCCCGCTGACCGCCAAGCCGCGCAAGACGACGCTACGCCTGCTGCATGATGCCGCAAATCTTTACCTGCGCGTCGAGTGCGAGTTGGAGGATGACGCCCCGCCGGAGTTCCCCGCGTTCAACCGCGACCGCGTGCTCACGGGACAAGAGGCGTTCGATATTTATCTTCAGCCGCAGGCGTCGCGCGAAGTGTTTTACCGCTTCATGGCCGGCGCGAACAGCGGCTCGCGGTATGACGCCGCCAACGGTTTCATCACCAATGCGATGGACCCGCGTCACGGCACGGACGACCCGACTTGGAACGGCGAGTGGCGAAGCGAGGCGCGCGTGGACGCGAAGACCCGCCGCTGGCACGCGCTGGTGACGATCCCGTTCAAGACACTCGGCGTGGACGCACCGGCGAAAGGCATGACGTGGCGCGGCAACTTCGCGCGCTACCACCTGCTGCCGCGCAACAAGGTGGATTACTCCGTGTGGTCCTCCCTGCCCGGCAGCACGAGCATCGAAGATCGCTCGCTGTTCGGTGAACTGGCCTTCGATTGACCCTGCGGCAATCCGCTGAAAACAACACCCATCCACTTCGTCACCTAAGCCGCCATGCCCCGCATCCTCATCGCCGAGTGCAAACAGGAAGTCTCCACGTTCAACCCCGTGCCGAGCGGCTACGAGGATTTCACGATGCGGCATGGGCAGGCGATTCTCGACTACCATCGGACGGTCGGCAGCGAAGTCGGCGGGGCGCTGAGCGTGCTCGATTCGGCGACGGGGGTGGAAGTGGTGCCGGCGTGCAGCGCGCATTTCATCACGTCGGGCGGGACGCTGGCGGATGCGGCGTTTACGCGCATCGCGGGAGAAATTCTCGCGAGCATCAAGGCTGCGCCGCAGGTGGATGGGATCTATTTTTCACTGCACGGCGCGATGGCGACGGAGAGCGAAGGCGACCCTGAGGGCTGGCTGCTCGCGGAGACGCGGAAGATCGTCGGCGAACGCGTGCCCATCGTCATCTCGCTAGACCTGCACGGCATCCTCACGGACCGGATGCTGGAGCACAGTGACGCTGCGGTGGCGTTTCACACGTATCCGCATGTGGACTTCTTCAGCACGGGCGAACGCGCGGCGCGGCTGCTATTGCGCATCGTGGTGGGCGAGGTGAAGCCGGTGACGGCGAAGGTCACGGTGCCCGCGCTCGTGCGCGGTGATGAACTCATCACGGAAACCGGCTCCATCCGCCACGCGGTGAACGCGGCGAAGGCCATTGAGCAAAGTCCCGGCGGCCTCTCGGCAGCGATGATGTGGGGCAATCCGTTCACCGACGTGCCCGCGCTCGCGTCGAACAGCTTCGTGGTGACGGACAACGGCCCGGCGCGCGCGGAGCGCGAGGCGCTGCGCATCGCGAATCTTTTTTGGGAGCATCACAAAAAAATGCAGGTGCCGCTCACGAGCCTCGCCGACGCGGCCCGCATCACGAAGGAGAACAAGTCCGGCAACGTCGTGCTCGTGGATGCGGCGGATGCGACGAGTTCCGGCGCGTCGGGCGCCAGCAACGCGATTCTCCGCACGCTGCTCGATGTGGGCTACGAGAACACCGCGCTCATTCCCGTCGTGGACGCTGGCGCAGTGGATGTGGCGTTCAAGGTGGGCGTCGGCAACACTGTGAAGACAACCGTCGGCGGTGCGCTCGACGCGCGCCGCTTCACACCGCTTCCCATCGAGGGCCGCGTGCGGATGCTGTCGGGCGGCTGGTTTCACAGCGAGACGACGCGCGAGCTGTGGCAGGCGGGGCGCACGGCGGTGATCGAAGTCGGCAGTTTCACGCTCATCGTCACGAGCCGTGCGGTGAGCCTGTATGACCGCGCGCTGTTCCTCGCGCACGGCTGCGACCCGAAACACTTTGGCGCGGTCGTGGTGAAGTCGCCGCACTGCGAGCCGCACATGTTCAAGTCGTGGGCCGCGCGCTACGTGGATGTGGACGCGCCCGGCTCGACGAGCGCAAACCTCCGATCGCTCGGCCACACGAAATGCGCGCGGCCTATTTTCCCTCTCGACGTGAATGTGCCCTTCGCGGCGAGGGCGAGAATTTTCCAACGACACCGCTCGTGAATCCGAAATTGAATGACGTGAAGAAGCCTATCAAACTCGTGCTGCTCACCTGCGCCTGCGCTGTAGCGGACGTCGTTGCGGGCACCGTCGTTTTCACCGACCGCTCCTACTACACAACGGAGGAGAACGCGTGGCTGTTGTGGCCGAGCGCGGCAGGCGTGGACTCAGCGCGAGTGGTTGATGCGTCCGGCAAGCAGCTCGCGACGACGACGAGCGGCGACTCACGCATCACGGTTGCGCTGCGGGACCTGCCTGTCGGCGTGCATGAGCTCAACGTGGAACTGCACGCAGCTGGAAAGCCGCTGACGCGCGGAACCGTTGAACTCATCAAGCGCGCGCCGAAGCCGGGGCACGAGTGGAAGGTGGATCGGCTGAATCACGTGCTGCTGCGCGAGGGAGCGCCGCATTTCCCCTACGGCCTCGTAATGTATGGCATCGCCGCGCCACGCGATGCGGCGGCGTTCGAGGAAGTCGCGCGGCTCGGTATGAACACCGTCATCCGCTGGTATTGGTGCGACCCGGAACAGGCGGTGGATTATCACGTCATGGCGGCGAAGCACGCGCTTCACGTGATCGAGCCGGTGGATCGTTTCTCGGCGGACAATCTCACCTCGGCTAAGCTGTCGCCGAATTTCGACGATCTCTTCGCGAAGAACCTGCCGCGCATTTCGTCGGGCATCGGCAACGTGAAGACGCAACCGTCGCTGATGACCTGGTATAACTTCGACGAGCCGCTGAAGGGCCAGGTCGCATCCGGTCGCCGGCTCTACGCGAAGACGCGCGAACTCGACGGTTATCACCCGACGATGACCCTCTACTCGTCGTCCATCCCGCCGGGTGACGAGTATCTCGACTGGTGCGACATCGTCGCTGTGGATCCTTACTGGACGCCCGCGGGCAGCGGTGTGCGCGGCAACGTGAACTACGTTTCGAAAAATGTCGCGCTCAGCCGCCAGCGGGCAGACGCCGCGGGCAAGGTGCTGTGGGTCGTGCCGATGGCCGAGCTGTATAGCGGCATCCGCAAACGGCCGCTGCTGCCGCAGGAGCAATTTTGCCAGTCGTATCTCGCGCTCATCCACGGCGCGAGAGGGCTCGTGTATTTCCGCTATCCGATGATGCATCAGAAGAGCGTGGACGCGCTCGAAGCACTCGGGAAGGAGATGAAAACGCTCGGCTCGATCGCGCTCACGCCGGAGATCGCGCAGACGTTGGATTACTCGCCCGCGAGCTTCGATCCTGCGCGCGATGAGTTTCCCGATGTGCAGGTCTCGCTGCGACGCCGTCCGTCGGGCGGCTTCGTGCTGCTCGCGGCAAACACGCGTCCGTATCCGGTGGATGCGACGTTTCACCTCCCGATGTTGAGCGACGGTAGCAAGATCACGCACCTCTTTCGCTCCGGCAGCCTCGCGGTGAATAGCGCCGCCTTCACCGAGCAGATCGAGGCGCTGGGCACGCGCGCCTACGTGATGCCCGAAGTGCGCGACGTGAAAACACCGGCGCAAATCGCAGTGCGCACGCAGTCCCATCCAGACAAGGCGGACGCCGATTACGGGCCGGGCGTTCCTGATTCCGGCAGGCCTGGCAAAAGAAATCTGCTCGCGAATCCCGGTTTCGAAGCTGCGAGTTTTCCCGAATGGCCGGACTACTACCTCTTCTCGCCGGAGCGCGTGCGGCTCGGGCAGAAGGGCGCGCGATTGTTCGGTCTCGATGGGGCGCAGCCCTTCGAGGGCAAGCAGTGTCTCTGGATGCAAGCCGACGGCAGCGCGAGCGAGGTGAAGTTTTACACCGCGTGCTCGCCACAGCTCACCGAGCCGAAGCCGTATGTGCTCTCCGCGTGGATGCGCGCAGATCGCGACGGCGTGAAGGTGCGCTTCGTCGGCTTCGGCTGGCGCGTGCCGCAGCCGACTTTTGGCGCGCAGGAGTTCACGCTTACGACGAAATGGCAGCGCTGCTTCGAGCGCGGCACGCTGCCGCCGAAGCTGCCCGACTGGCATTCGGTCGGCGTGGAAATCGCCGGCAAACAGCAGGCGAAGGTGTGGATTGACGCCGTGCAGTTCGAGGCCGGCACAGAACCCACTGCTTACGAACCATGAAACAGGTCTTTCGATTGCAAGACACCGCGGAATTCGATTTGGGTGCAATCACACTGGTCGCGCCATGATCGTGTCGCTTTGTTTCAACTCCCATTCAAATTCATGAAAATCCGAGAAATCCGCTGCGCTGGTTTGCGCTGAGCCACACCCGAAGGCGGCTGGAGCAATGAGCTGCGGCCTGACGACTGCGTCCACACGCTCATCGCCGTGCACACCGACGAAGGCGCGGTCGGGCTGGGCAGCGTGTTCACGAACGATGCGCTCGTGCGCGCGGCGCTCGCGGTGCTGGAGCCGCTGTATCGCGGCGAAAATGCGCTCGAGCCGGAGCGCGTGAGCGAGAAGCTGCACCAGCACATGTTCTGGCTCGGGCGCGGCGGATCGATCACGCACGCGATCAGCGGCGTGGATATCGCGCTGTGGGATCTGCTCGGGCAGGCGACGGGGCAGCCCGTCGGGCGCTTGCTCGGCGGGCGTTATCGCGAGCGCGTGCAACCTTACGCGTCGCTGCTCATGGATGAGCCGGCGAAATTGCGCGATCACCTGCTGCGCGTGAAGGCGCAGGGCTTCCGGGCATTCAAGATTGGCTGGGGACCGTTCGGCCGTCGCGACGCGAAGACCGACGAGGCGATTGTCAAAGCTGCGCGCGAGGCCGTCGGCGCCGATAACAAGCTCATGGTGGATGCGGGCGGCAGCGACGCCTACTGGAATAACGGCTACAAGTGGGCGCTCAACACGGCGAAGATGCTCGCGGACTACGGCGTGTTCTGGTTCGAGGAAGCGCTCGTGCCCGACGCGCTTGAGGACTTCGCAAAGCTGCGCGAGCATTCGCCCGTGGCCATCGCCGGAGGTGAGGCGCTTACGCGACGGCAGGCGTTCCAGCCGTTCCTCGAGGCGCGCGCGTTCGACATCATCCAGCCGGACGTGACGAAGGTGGGCGGCATCAGCGAAGAGCGCCGCATCGCGTGGATGGCGCAGGAGCACGGCGTGCGGTTCATCCCGCACGGATGGAACACGGCGGCGGGACTCGCGGCGGATTTGCATCTCGCGTCGGCGTTTCCGGAGACGGACATCATCGAGTATCTCACCGGCTCGCCGTTCATCGACGAGATCGTCGCGGAGCCGTGGAAGCTGGACGCCGACGGCATGCTCGCGATCCCGAGCGGGCCGGGGCTGGGGCTGAAACTGAATCCGGATGCGGTGGCGAAATACACGCGGGGCGAGCGGTTGTTGAACTGAGCACCGAAGCCACCGCTTTGGAGGGCAGTGACGATGGAAGCCGTCACTTTCAGGGTGGCGATCATTGAACATTCCCCGGCCGGTTTGGTCGGAGTTCCCCGATGCAGGCCGCGGTGTGGAACGGCGGCGCGGTCTGACCCGGATTTTTCGGGCGGGCAGCTTCGAGTTACCTTCGGATGGTAGTGGGCATCTCCTGCCCTGCCTTGAAGCCTGCCCGCCCAACTTGTTTTCCGCTGCCTGCACGATTGACACCGTGGGGCGTCTGGAAAAAGCATGGGCCACCATGAACACGCCCCCGGTTTCCACCCCCTCCCGTCGTGAGTTCCTGCAAGCCTCCGGCCAGGTTGCCGCCGTGGGCGCGCTCGCGGGGATCGCCCTGCCGCACGTCCACGCGGCGGGCAGCGACCAGGTGAACGTCGCCCTCATCGGCTGCGGCGGGCGCGGCGGCGGCGCGGCATCCAATGCCATGAGCCAGAGCGGGCCGCCCAAGCTGGTGGCGATGGCCGACGTGTTCGACCACCGGTTGAAGGGCGCCTACGAGACGCTCAAGCGCCGGCACAAGGATCAGGTGGACGTGCCGGACGACCGCAAGTTCATCGGCTTCGACGCCTACAAGGGCGCGATGGACTGCCTCAAGAAAGGCGACGTGGCGATCTTCACCACGCCGCTGGCCTTCCGCTGGGTGCATTTCACCTACGCCATTGAGAAGGGCCTCAACGTCTTCATGGAAAAGCCGCTGACCGCCGACGGGCCGACCTCGCGCCGGATGCTCAAGCTGGCGGAGGAGGCCTCAAAGAAAAACCTCAAGGTGGGGGTCGGTCTGAAATCGCGCCATAGCCGCGCGTTGCAGGAACTGCACCAGCGCATTCAGGACGGCGAGATTGGCGACCTCACGCTGTTGCGCGGCTACCGGATGCAGGGGCCGATTGGCTCCGCGTTCTCGACCAAATGGCCCGGCACGCCCAGCGAGTTGATGTGGCAGATCTCGCGCTTCCACAGCTTCCTGTGGGCGAGCGGCGGCGGCTTCAGTGACTTCACCATCCATCACGTTGACCACCTCTGCTGGATGAAGAACGCCTGGCCGGTCAAGGCGCAGGCCGTCGGTGCGCGGCACTACCGCACCAGCCCGGATGGCGCTCCCTACGTGGACCAGAACTTCGACTCCTACTCGGTGGAATACACCTTCGCCGACGGGGCCAAAATGTATATGGACGGCCGCAACATGGTCGGGGCCGCGCCGATCTACGCCAGCTACGCGCACGGCACGAAAGGCATGGCCATCGTGTCCAAGCAGGGCGACTGCGGCCGGCCGTCCAGCACTTACCGGACGCAAAGCCCGACCAGCGAAAGCCTGATTTGGAGATCAAAGGACGTGAAGGACGGGCCGGACGATCCGTTCCTCAACGAGTGGGCCGCGCTGATTGACGCCATCCGCAACGACAAGCCGTTCAACGAGGCCGCCTCCGGTGTCTATGCCAGCGCCGTCACCTCCATGGGCCGCTACGCCGCGCACACCGGCCAGGAAGTGACGCTCGAGGAGTTCCTCAACCACGAGCACGAATACGCGCCGGGCGCGGACAAGTTCACCTTCGACAGCCCCGCTCCGGTGCAGGCGGACAAGGACGGGAAATACCCGGTGCCGCAGCCCGGCATCAAGACCAAGCGCGAGTTTTGAGCCCGGTTGGTGCCTGACGGCCTCAGCCCAAGGCGTCCCGGCAGAACTTCACGCACTTGGCGAGTTCCTTCATCCGGTCGGAGTCGGCGGGCACCTTGTATTCGAACTCGATCGCGGCCTGGATGGGCCACTTGTTGTCGCGGATCAGGCGCAGCACTTCGGCAATCGGAGTGTCGGCCTCGCCGAAGGGGGTGTTCCCGCCGTTGTTCTTCTTCCGGTCCTTCACGTGGACGTGCGTGATGCGTTGGTGATACTTCTTGATGAACTCGACGGGCGAACCGTGGTTGCCCGCGACGAAGTGACCGAGGTCCACGTTGGCCCCGACGTAGTCGCCGTGCTTGAAGGCCTGCTCCCAGTGGTCCGGCCCAGTGGTGGCGTGGCCGTGAAGGGCGAGGTAAACCTTGTGCTTGTCGGCGAACTTGCCGACGCGCTTGTGGTCGTCGTCCTTGCCGATCTCGGTGGAGATGCCGCGCGCGCCGAGGGTCTTGGCCAGGGTGAAGGCGTAGTCCAGCTCGCCCTCGGACATCTTGAGGATGCCATCCACCTTGATGACATCAATGAGGACGCCGGTGGTTTCCCAGTGCTTGCGGAAGTCGCGGGCCTTGGCCATGTCCACGGTTTCGCGCCAGGTGCGGAGCTGCTTGGCGTGATCCTCGGCCGCCCCCGCCGGAAGCACCTTGGCCTTGGGGTTGGTGAGGTTGGCGGGCGCGCCGAACGCGGCCTCGATGGGCTGCGTGCGCAACTCGACGCCACTGAGGCCGAGCTGGACGAGTGCTTTGAGGATGTCCTCGGCGGGCATGGCGGCGTTGCCGAAACTGTAGGGGGCGTTGAGGCCGATGAGGACGCCGTTGACTTTGGAGTTGGGCTTACCCGCGTCGGCGGCGCGGGCGAAGGACGGGGCGAGCAAGGCTCCGGCGGCGAGTTGGGCGAAGCGGCGGCGGTTCAGGCTGGTCATGGGAAGGATGCGGTTGATTTGATTTGGCAGCCACGACGTCCCGGGGATTACTGCCCTAAGACGACCGCGCGCTGACCGGCCCATCCTTCGGCCACGTTCACCGGCCGGGCAAGCCTGATTTTCTCGCGACCAGCACGCCCGCGCTTTCCCTCGGCGAGTGGTTCGCGGTTTCCAAGCACCGGCGACCTGCTAAATTCCGCGCATGACCTCGCTCCGCTGGCTCCTGCTGCTTCTCGCGCTCGCCGCACTGAACACTGCACACTGGTTACTGAACACTGTTCACGCCGCCGCTCCCAAGCGCCCGAACATCCTGCTCATCTTCGCCGACGACCAATCTTACAAGACGGTCGGTTGCTACCCGGAGTCCTGGCCGTGGGTGAAGACGCCGAACATCGACCGGCTCGCGGCGGCGGGCGTGCGTTTTCACGCGGCGTATCTGGGCGCGTGGTGCATGCCGTCGCGCGCGGCGATGCTCACGGGCCATCACCCGCACGGCGTCGAGAGCATGCGGATGGAGGGCAAGTATCCCGCGAGCGCCTACGACCCGAAGCAATGTCCGTTCTGGCCCGCCGTCTTCCGCCAGCACGGCTACCACACCGCGCAAATCGGCAAGTGGCACACGGGCGTGGACGCGGGTTGGGGCCGCGACTGGGATCATCAAATTGTCTGGAACCGTCCGCTGCACCCCGAGAACGCGGGCGCTTACTACGAGCGGCAACTCGTCGCGCGTGACGGCCGGGAAGAATGGGTGGACGGCTATCCCGCCGACAATTACGCGCAGTGGGCCGAGGACTACATTCGCGGCAAGACGCGCGCGGCGGACAAACCGTGGTTCCTCTGGCTTTGCTACGGCAGCATCCACGGCCCGTCGAAGCCCGCGGCGCGGCACAAGGGGCTTTACGCCAACGCCGCCGTGCCAGTGCCGGCGGACATCTTTCCCCCGCGCCCCGGCAAGCCCGCCTACCTCGACGACACGCAGGCGTGGACGAAGGACGCCGATGGCACGCCCATCGCGGGCAAGAGCGGCGAAACCTTCGGCGATGAAAGCGGGAAGAAGCGCCAGACCTACGCGGGCTTCGTGCGGCAGATGAACGAGTGCGTGCCGGCGATCGACGAGGGCGTGGGCAAGCTGATGGCCGCGCTGAAGGAGACGGGGCAGTTGGAAAACACCTTGGTCATCTACACCGCCGACCAGGGCTTCGGCATGGGCGAGCACGGCTTCCGCACGAAACTCGGACCCTACGACGCCACGTATCGCTCGCCGCTCATCGTCGCGATGCCCGGCCTCACGCCGGTGGGCACGGTGTGCAACACGCCGGTGAACGCGCCCGATCTCGTCGCGACCTTCGCCGCGCAGGCCGGAGTGAAAATTCCTTGGGCCACGCACGGGCACGACCTGACGCCGCTCTTGAAGAACCCCGCCGCTGCGTGGCCGCATCCGTGCCTGTATGAATTCAGCGGCGAGAATTACGGCGCGAGCGTCGCGCGGATGGTGAACACCGAGCCGGCGAACGCCGAGTATCACAACGTCCCCTGGTATGCCGCCGTGGTGCAGGACGGCTGGAAGCTCATCCACTACCTCAAGCCCGGCACCGGCGACGAACTCTACGACTTGAAGACCGACCCCGAGGAACTCACCAACCGCATCGCCGCGCCCGAAGCGAAGGAGCGCTTGGCGAAACTCCGCGTGGCACTGAAGGCGGAGCTGGAGCGGACGGAGGCGGGTTTTGCTGCCAAAGCGGAATGAGCGGCAGCGCACGCTTGGAGCGCGGCATTCATGCCGCAGAATCATCCGGCTACCGGAAGCAATGGAGCAGAACTGCGCTCCCGGTCGTTAGCGTGTTTCTGCGGCTAGAAAGCCGCGCTCCAGCTCAGGCACGCCGCCGGCACTCGTTTACTTCACCGCCGAGTAATCCGTCGGCACGAGGAAAACGGACTTCACGCCGCCCTTGGTGGTCAGCGAGCCGCCGGCCTTGTCCTCGGAGGCCTTGCGCGCGGCCTGCCAGTCCGGATCCTTGCCGAAGTTGCCGAAGGAGGCCTTCGCCGCGTCCTGGCTCGCATGCGCGAGGAGGTAGATCAGCGTGTTGTCCTTGTCGGGCGGATTGCTCGCACCTTTCTGGTCGGCCATCGGCGTCCAGTAGGGCAGGTTCGTGATGCCGTGCTTGGCGAAGAGCTTGAGCGTGTGGTCGCGGAAGCGGGCGTTGAGGTTCGGCAGGCGGCCCGGCTCGGTCGTGTAGGTGCGCAGCTCGAAGACGCGGTTGCCGACCTTCTCCGCCTTCGCGAGCGGCGAGTAATCGGTCGCGCTGAGATAGACGGACTCGACCTTGGCGACGAGCTTGCCGTCCACTTCGGATGCCTTGTAAGCCTTCTGCCAATCGGGATCGGCCATGAAGGCCTTCCACGAGGCGTTGCGGGCGTCGAGACTGGGATAGGCAAGGAAGTAGATCAGTTTGCGCTCGGGATTGTCGCCGACCGGGACGAAGTAACCGAGGTTCGTGATGCCGTGCTTCTCGAAGAGCTTCAAGGTGTGGTCGCGGAAGCGCGCGTGCAGCGCGTCGAGCTTGCCCTCGGGCGCGTAATAGACGCGCATCTCGAAGCAGCGTGTATCGGCGGCGGAGGCGAGGGTGGCGACGGCGAGGAAGGCCAGCAAGGGAAGAAGCGTTTTCATGCGGGCCGGATGGTGGCGCGGGGCGAGGGAGAGGCAAGGATTTTTCGGGCCGGAATTGCTTTCCGTCACGGGGTCATTGCCCTACAACCGCCCGCCATGCATTTGCGAGAACAACGCCGCGCCCTCTCCATCGCCGTCACCGCCGCTCGCGCCGCCGGGAAGCTGATGCGGCAAAATCTCGCGTTGACCAAGCGCGTGAACGAGGCCACGCAGCACGACATCAAGCTGGAGTTGGATGTGCGCTGCCAGAAACTCATCGAGCGCGCGCTGCGGAAGGCTTTTCCTGCGGTCGCGATCCTTGGCGAGGAAGGCGTGCTGGGCGACCCCAACGCCGCCGCGCGCTGGGTGGTGGACCCGATCGATGGCACCGTCAACTTCACCTACGGCATTCCACACGCGTGCGTGTCCATCGCACTGCAAGTGCGCGACGCGAAGTCGAAGTTCCCGGGCGACCCCTTGCGTAGCTACACAACGCTGGTGGGCGTGGTGTATGACCCGTTCCTCGATGAGCTGTGGACGGCCGTGCGCGGGCAGAAGGCGAAGTTGAACGGCAAGCCAATCCGTGTGAGCAACCGTGCGCGGCTCGACGAAGCCATCGTGGCGATGGGCTTCGCGAAATACACCAAGACGCTGGCCCTCATGCTGCCGGTGTTCAACCGCCTCGTGCACCGTGTGCGCAAGGTGCGGCTACTCGGCGCGGCGGCGCTTTCGATGACGTGGACGGCGAACGGCCGGCTGGATGCTTACATTGAGAACGGCGTGCGGCTCTGGGACGTGGCGGCTGGCGGGCTCATCGTCGAGTGCGCAGGCGGGGAGTTCTGGTGGCAGCCGGTGGAAGGGGATTACGCGGTGGAGATTTGCGTGAGCAACGGCAAGCTGCGGAGGAAGCTGCAAGGCAAGTGACGGTGCCAGCGACTGAAGGTCGCCGGCTCGGGAATTACGCGCCGAACGCCTTGCGCAGCACTTCGATGCTCTTCGGCACGGCGGTGTCGGCGGGTTCCTTGCCCTCCATTTCAAGCGAGACCCAGCCGGTGTAGTTCGCGTCGGCCAGAATTTTTGCGATGCGCGCGTAGTCGAGGTCGAGCGTATACCACTCGCCGCCACCGAAGTAGGTCTTGGCCTGCACGAACACGGTCTTGGGCGCGATGGCGGCGAGTTTGTCGTAGGGGTCTTCGAGAAAATTGCCGGTGTCCATGAGCGCGCCGAGCCAGGGAGAGTTCACGGCATTGACGAGCCGCAGCAGGCCTTGCGGCGTGCGCGAGAGGCCCCAGTGGTTTTCGAGGGCCAGCACCACTCCGCGTTCGGCGGCCTTGGGCAGGCATTTCTCGATGCAGTCTTGGCACCATTTGAAGCCTTCGTCCTCGGTGTGGCCGGGTAACACCGGTTCTTCGCCACGCGCCTTCATCAAGTCGTCGAAGGACGCGATGGTGTTCCACCGGCCCGAGTTGAGCCGGATGCAAGGGATGCCCAGCGCTGCGGCGATCTCGATGCACTTGAGCGTGTGCTCGACCTGGGTGCGCAGATAGTCCGCGCTGGGACTCACAAAGTTCTGGTGGATCGAAAGGCAGACCAGGCTCACGCCATGGCGGAAAGCGTGGCGTTTGAGTTTCGACAGGTAACTCCGATGGGCGGCCGTCAGCGCCTCTTTTTCCGGGAGATCCATCTGCCGGTGCAAGATGTCCACGCCGGCCACTCCGAGCGCGGCGGTCTTCTCGATGACCGTTTCGACCGGGACCTTTACGGTGCGGAAATGCCAATGGGAGTAGGTCGCGACGGCGAGCTGGACTCGCGCAGGTCGGGCCGAGGTGGCTGCTTTGGCAATGGACGGCGCGGCTAGCGAGGCCGCGCCCACGGCCAATGACCCGGTAAGAAAACTGCGTCGCGTCGAAGCTTGGCCCGTGTGCATGCGTGAAGGCTACGATCACGCGCACCGTGCGACAAGCACCAGTCAGCGCTTGGCCAGCGCCGACTCGATCGTCTTGGCGACCTGCTTGGCGAGGAACTCGGAGCCTTCCTTCTTGAAGTGGACGTTCGCGGGCAACTGCACGTCCGCGAGCTTGGGCAGCGTGTGGGCGTAGAGGTCGTTGATGGGAATCTTGTTCTCGTCCATGACCTTTTTCGCGACGGCGTTGTAGGCCTGCACGTCGCTGTCCTTGCGCGGCGGGGTGAGGCGGGCGTCGGGGACCGGCGTGGTGGCGCACCAGATGAGCTTGGCGTTGGTGGCCTTCAACTCCTTCACAAGTTCGCGGAGGTTTTTCTCGTAGTCTTCCAGGCTGACCTGCGCCTTGCCGTTCTCCATGAACTTGAGATCGTGCAGGCCCCAGTTGAAGTGGATGACATCCCATTTGTTCGTCCCGAGCCACTTGGTGAGCTTCGTCGTGCCGTTGGTCGTTGGTCCGCCATTTTCGGCGATGCGGTGGACGTTCGCCTTGCCCTTGAGCAGGTCGCGCACGGGCACGGTGTAGCCGATGGAAATGCTGTCGCCGATGAGCAGCACGCGCGGCAGGCCGGTCACTTCGGTGATCGGTTCCATCGCGGGATCTTTCTTGGCGACCTTGGGCGCCTTGGGCGTGGCGGTCTGGGCGAAGGTGGGGACAACACTTGCGACGAGCAGGGCGGCGATAACAAAACGGCGTTTCATTGATCGGTAGGCGATTCAGCGGGCGGGGAAGCAAACCAGTCAGGCTGCTGGTGTTCACACTTCCTTGGCCCAAGCGGCATGGCTGACGGCGCAACCTCTTTCAATGTTCACCCGCAAACCGCCGTCAACTCACCCGATGCAGAACTCCTGTCCAAGTCGCTTTGTTTGGCGCGCATTGCTGGCGCTGTTGCTGGGCGTGGGAGTTGTCACGGCTGCGCCTTTGCGCGAGCAGGTGGACGTGCTGCTTGCCAAGCAGGCCGCCGGCAAGCCCTTTGCCGCGCCAGCGACGGATGCGGAGTTTCTGCGCCGCGCTTACCTCGACTTCGCCGGAACGATTCCCACCGCAGCGCAGTCGCGGGCCTTCCTCGCGGACAAGGCAGCGGACAAGCGCGCCAAGCTCATCACGCAGCTCACGACGTCGCCGAAGTTCGCGGAGCAGCTCGCCGAGGCATTCAACATTCAGCTCATGGAACGCAACGGCGACAACGCCGAGTGGCGCAAGTTCCTCGCCGAATCCTTCCGCGAGAACAAACCGTGGGACCAGCTCGCGCGCGAAATCATCAGCCCGGACTTCAAGGACGAGCACTTGCGCGGCGCGGGTTGGTTCATCACGCGCAGGCTGGACAAGGTCGGCCAGCAGGACACCGATTATCCCGGCCTCACGCGCGACCTCGGCCGGCTCTTCCTCGGCCTCGACCTCCAGTGCTGCCAGTGCCACAAGCACCTCACGGTGAAAGATTACAAGCAGGTGGACTTCAACGGCCTGTTCTTCCCGGTGCAGAACTTGAAGATGCAGGCGGCGGGCGGTGACTACAAAACGGCGTGGGTGCAAGAGGGCTTGGTCACCAACAAATACGATTTCGTCTCCGTCCTGAGCAACGTGAAGGGCACGACCGGCCCGCGCGTGCCGCTCGGCGTGGAGGTGGAAATTCCCGCTGGCACCACCAAGGAAGAACTCTGGGCCGTGCCGCCCGACCCGAAGACGCGCAAGGCTGGCGTGCCGAAGTTCAGCCCGCTGAAGGAACTCGCCTCGCGGCTCACAGCGATGGACAACCCGCAGTTCGCGCGCAACCTCGCCAACCGCGTCTGGTGGCAGCTCATGGGCCGCGGCCTCGTCGAGCCGCTGGACCTGCACCACTCGGAAAACCCGGCGTCGCACCCAGAGCTGTTCGAGTTGCTGGCGAAGGAGTTGGTCGAGCACAAGTTCGACGTGCAGTGGCTCGTGCGCGAGTTGGCGCAGACGCAGGCCTACGCGCGCTCCAGCGTGCTGCCCGCGAGCGCCGACCAGGTGCCGGAGCCGCTCTTCCTCGCCGCGAAGGAGCGCCCGCTTTCCGCCGAGCAACTCGCGCGGTCGTTCCTGCTGGCGGGGGGGGAGCATGAGCGCGTCATCGAGGGCAAGGGCTGGGCCGAGGGCTACAAGAAGAAGACGTTCATGGATTTTGAAAATGCCTTCCTCGCCGCGTTCGCCAACGACGCGAAGGAACCGGAACTCGCCGTGAACCCGACGCTCAAGGCCGCGCTCTTTCTCCGCAACAACGACCAGGTGCTCTGGGCGCTCCAGTCGCGCCCGGGCAACCTTGTCGCGCGCGTCGCCGCGCTGAAGGAGCCGGGGCAAATCGCGGACGAGCTTTTCCACGCCATCCTCAGCCGCCCGCCCACGACGGAGGAGACCGCCACGCTGGAGAAGTTCCTCGCCAAGCACGCCGCCGACCGCGAGAAGGCGCTCGGCCACTTCGCCTGGGCGATGCTGTCGAGCATGGAGTTTTTCACGAACCACTGAAGATGAAGAGCAGGATTAAGATTAGGATTACGAGCAAGAGTCTGCTGCGTCTGCCTCTTCGGGCTCGTAATCTTAATCCTAATCTTGCTCCTCCCTTTTCCCTGACATGAACCCCCTCTGCAAACCTTGGGAACACGCCTCCTCCCGCCGCCAGTTCCTCGGTGCGTCCGCCAGCGCGATGGCGTTTGGCGCACTCGGCGGACTCGTCTCCGCGCCGGCCGCCGAGGCCATGCGCAAGAATGAGACGCAGGTGCTC
>JBJTAU010000298.1:0-4297 GCA_046090965.1 Limisphaerales bacterium
GCTGAACGCCTTCAGCTTCTCCGGCGGCTTCTCGCTCTACGCCGCGCGCGGCGGCGCGCGCAGCACCACCGACCTCGACATCAGCCCGCACGCGCTCGACTCCGCAAGACGCAACTTCGCGCTGAACGCGAGCGATCCGCAAATCGCCGCGTGCCGCCACACCTGCGCGCAGGCCGACACCTTCGATTGGCTCGCGGCCAACACGCACGCCGCCTTCGATCGCGTCACCCTCGCCCCGCCCTCGCTCGCCAAACGCGAGGCGGAGCGGGCCGGGGCGATTCAGGCTTATCACCGACTAGCCGCGCTCGGCCTGCCGCGCCTGCGTCGTGGGGGAATTCTTGTCGCCGCCTCCTGCTCCGCACACGTCTCGTCCGGGGAATTCTTCACCGCCGTGCTAGACGCGCTCCACGCTTCCCGCCGCCCCTTCGCTGAACTCGCCCGCACCACGCACGCGCCGGACCATCCGGCTACCTTCCCCGAGGCGCAGTATCTCAAGTGCCTTTTTGCCCGACTTGAGCCGTGATGCGGAAGCCGCGCGTGGCGCTCAGGCCGATGCTGATCAAGCGGGCGAGGCAGGTTTCCACGGACCGATGCGTTGCGTGGTTGCGGAGCATCGCTCAGGAACCGGGGCCGCGAAGGCGGAGGTGGGTCACTCGACGACGCGCGTGCAGTTTTCGCCGCCGAAGGGATTGGGCTTGCGCACGTCGCAACGGGGATCGTCCGTCCACTGGCCGTCCACGATGAAGCGGTATTCGTGCTGGCCGGGCGCAACGCGGACGGTGGTCGTCCAAGAGCCGTTGCGCTGGCGCGTCATCTCGCGGGCGTCCTCCTCCCAACCGGTGAAGTCGCCGGCCAGCTTGACGTTGCGCGCGTCGGGCGCGGAGAGGGTGAAGGATACGCGGCGCTTGGCCGGCGGCGGAGCGGTGGTTTTGGCTTTGGCAGACATGGCGCGAGGCGGGGTTGAAGTGTTTCTCTTCCCGGTGTTCAACTTGAGCTTTGGACGAACGCTCATGGCCTAGTATGTGGCACAAAATCGTCGTCCTCGCAATCCCGATCTAGGTCACAAGTTGGCAACGGCCGTAGTTGGCCATCGCCCGAGAACGCCACCGTCAAAAAGGTGGACAGCCCGCCGCACCGGTTCATCCTCCGCGCCAGCCAGACCATGAATCACGTGCCCTTGTTCCTCGCCGGCCTGCTGACCCTCGCGCACTTCCCGGCCCAAGCCGCCGCACTGCGCATCACGGTGCAGGCGGGAGAGTTTGACCGCGGGGGGGCAATCGTCTCTTTCCCCGTGCCAGAGTCTGCGCGGGCCTGGCCGCGCTTGGAGACCGACGCCGGCGCGGCGGTGCCGTTCCAGATGGATGGCGATCATCTGGGTTGGTTCGTGCTGGACGAGTTGAAGGCGGGGAGCCAGCGAACCTTCCACCTCAAGGCCGGCGCACCAGCAGCGCCGGTGGTGGCCGTGAAGCAAGACGAGTCGCGCGTCTGGCTCGCCGTGAGGGACCGGCGGGTGCTGGCTTACCAGACCACGCCCAGCACGCCGCCGCCCGGCGTCGCGCCGCACTACGCGCACGGCGCTTATCTCCATCCGGTCCACACGCCCGGCGGGCGGCTGGTCACGGGCGATTATCCGCCGGATCACAAGCACCAGCGCGGCATCTTCTTCGCGTGGACGCACACGGAGTTCGAGGGGCGCACGCCGGATTTTTGGAACATGGGCAAGGGCAACGATGCCAAGGTCACCGCCGCCACGGAGTTTGTGAAACTCGAGCGCTCGTGGAACGGCGCGGTGCAGGGTGGCTTCGTGAGCCGGCATCGTTTCGTGGACCGCCTGGGGCCGACCCCCAAGACCATGCTCGACGAGCGCTGGCAGGTGACGCTCTTTGCCGCTCCGGCCAGCAGTGGCAAGGCGTGGCTGTTCGATTTCGTCTCCACGCAGGAGTGCGCCAGCGCCAGCCCGGTGAGGCTGCCCAAGTATTATTACGGCGGCCTCGGCGTGCGCGGTCAGGCGGCGTGGGATCCCGTGGAAGCGGTCACGTTCCTCACCGCGAACGGCGACGACCGAAAGAAGGGCGACAACTCAAAGGCGAACTGGGTTCACATGGGCGGACAGGTGGACGGTGCGCCGGCTGGAATCGCGGTGCTCATACATCCGGACAATTTCCGCGCGCCGCAGCCGCTGCGTTTGAACCCCAAGAACCCGCAGCTCTGCGTCGCACCCTCGCAGGACGGCGATTGGGAAATCACGCCGGGCAAGCCCTACGTCTCGCGCTACCGCTTCGTCATTGCCGACGGCCCGGCAGACAAGGCGGAGCTGGACCGCTTGTGGAATGATTACGCGAAGCCGACGACGGTGACGGTGGCGATGGAGTGAAGCAGTTATGCCGCGAAAGGGCGCAGAGAACACAGAGGAAGACAAACTTCCAACATCCAACGTCCAACGCTCAACATTGAACGAAGAACGCGCGGCCTCTGGAAGTTGAACGTTGAGCGTTGGATGTTGAGCGTTTCCCGAATTTCCCGCCTTTGCCCTCTCGGCGTCCTTTCGCGACAAATCAAGCGACCGGCACGGCCACGCCCGCCATCATGCGCAGCAGCACGGTCTGCGAGAAGTTGTCGCGCTCCAGTTCGCCGACCTGCTCGCCGTCGCGCAGCACGAAGATGCGCCGGCAGAGGTTGATGAGTTCCGGCAGTTCGGAGGAGATGACCAGCATCCCCATCTTCGCGCGGGCGAGCTCATCGAGGATCTTGTGGATCTCCGCTTTCGCGCCCACGTCCACGCCGCGCGTCGGTTCGTCCACGATGAGCGCGGCGCAGTCGCGCGCGAGCCACTTGGCCAGCGCGACCTTCTGCTGGTTGCCGCCGCTCAACGTCGCGACCGGCGACTCAATGCTCGCCATGCGCGTCTGGAGGCGGGTGAGGAAGTTATGCGTGATGGCGCGCTCGTCGCTGCGCTTGATGAAGTCCTCCAGCCAGGCAATGCGATTGAGCGCGGCGAGCGACGCGTTCTCGCGGCAGTTCATGGTCATCACCAGGCCCTGGCGTTTGCGGTCCTCCGGCAACATGCCCACGCCCGCCGCCATCATGCGGGAGACGGAGCGCAGTTTCACCGGCTGGCCAAGCACACAGACCTTGCCCGTCACCGCCGGATCGAGGCCGAAGATGGCCTGCGCAATTTCCGTGCGACCGGCACCGACCAGGCCGGCCAACCCGACCACCTCGCCGCTGCGGATGGTGAAGTTGATGTCCCGGAACTTGCCGCGGGAAGAAAGTTTCTCGACCCGCAGCACCTCATCGCCCAGCGCCAGCGCCACGTGGTGCGGCGTCTTGAACTCCACGTCGCGGCCCACCATCTGGTGGACGAGACGGTCGTGATTGGTGCTCTTGATGCGCTCGGTGGCGACATGCCGGCCGTCGCGCAACACGGTCACGGTGTCGCAGAGCCGGAAGATTTCCTCCAACCGGTGCGAGACGTAGATGACGGTGATGCCGCGCTCCTTGAGGTGCTCCAGCAGTTTGAACAGGTGCTCGCTCTCGGCCACGGACAATGAGCTCGTCGGCTCATCCATCACGATGATGCGCGCGCCCGTGCCCACCGCGCCCGCGATCTGCACGAGTTGCTCCTGCGCGGTGCTCAAGCGGCTGATGGGCAGGTTCACGTCCAGCTCGCATTCGATTTCCTTCAGCATCGTGCGGGCCTTGCGGCGCATCTGCTCGCGGCTCACGACCCCAAACCGTTTCGGCAAGTCACCGAGGCAGAGGTTCTCCGCGATAGTGAGGTTCGGGCAGAAGGCCAGTTCCTGATGCACCATCGCGATGCCGAGCTCCCGCGCGCGCAGTGGGTCAGTGGGATGAACGGGATCGCCTTCGAGCCGGAGTTCGCCGCTGTCGGCGTTGTGAACGCCCGCGAGAATCTTGCCGAGCGTGCTCTTGCCCGCGCCGTTCTCACCCATGAGCGCGTGGCACTCGCCGCGCTCGACGGTGAAGCTCACGTCGTCCAGCGCCAGCACGCCGGGGAAGCGCTTGGTGATGTGGCTGAAGGTGAGGTAGGGCATATGGGCGACGTGGCCGCCAGCATGGGCGGCGCGGCGGCGGCTGACAACTCCGCGCTTCGTCCCGCAGGCTTAAAGTCGGAAACCCGCGCCTCAGTCAACCCGGTCGAACACGAGCACGTTAGCCCCGATGGGGGCCATCAACTTGCCATTCTCGGTGACAGTCGCCTCGCCGGTCTTCTCCCCCTGTTCAGTCGTGAGGGTGACTTGATATTTTTCCCCGTCCTTCTTCCACGTGCCCGAGA
>JBJTAU010000299.1:0-3905 GCA_046090965.1 Limisphaerales bacterium
GCGTGGTAATCCAGTCTGCGACCTTGCTGACGGCCTCGGCGGGCGGCTGCTTCTCGTCCTTCGGCGGCATCTCGCCGGAGTTGATGCGCAGCATCACCTCGTCCCACTTCTGCGCCACGAGCAGGTCGTTGAAGTCGGCAGACAAGTTGTCCAGCCGCAGGTCGCCCTTCTTCTTTTCGGCGTTGTGGCAGCGCAGGCAATAATCGCGGAGGAACGGCTCGACCTCGGAGCGTGACGGAGCGGCGGCTTGCCCAGCGCAAGCGAGGACCAGAAGCGAAAACAGAAGCGGCCATTTCATCGCGTGCATTTCAGCGAGCCCTCTCCTCCGGCGCGACCTGTCCCGGCAGCCGCAGCGTGCGCGACTGCTCGCGGTCCTCGAAGAACTTCACGCGTTCCTCGGGCGTGTTGCTGATCCACGTCCAGTTCTCCGCCTTCACGCGGACGGCGTTCCCGGGGCGGTAGTGATCGAGCATCTCGGCGAACCTCAGGTGCAGCCGCACGCCGCTGAAACCGGGCACCACCGGCGCGGTTTCCCACTTCACCAGCTTGCCAAACGCGCGGTCGCCGCGATGCGTCCACGTCCGCAGCGTGTGCTCGGCGGGCGCGACGGCAATGCGCTCGTTGCGATCGGCATGCAGCTCATCGAGGAGTTGCTTCGCCACGCCGCCGAACATCACGACGGTCACGAGGCCGCCGCCGAAGTCGAAGTTCTCCACCGCCTCAACGCGGCCCGGCAGCCAGCGGATGCGGTGGTAGCGCACGTTGCGCTTGTTCTGAAGGTCGGTCGCCTGCTGGAGGCTCTCGTCGTCGAGCCACACGTCGTTGAGGCCGAACTCGTGGTCGCGCCAGTTCACCGCGCGGCCGAGATTGAGGTTCACCGTCGAGCCCGGCTTCAACTCGCGCGGCTCGACGGGCCGGCCCGCGCGCCACACGCGCGTGCCGATGTCGAAGTCGAGCGTCTGCTTGCCGCTGAGGCCGTGCGGCGCGGCCTTGCCGACGGACTCGATCGTCAGTTTCGAGGTGTCGAAATCCACGGCGACAATTTTCCACGACTGGCCGTGGCGGCGGTAGAAGGTGACATCGTCCTCCAGCAACAGCGCGTGGTTCTGCGGCGGGATGAGCGAGGAAAGCTCCTTCGGCGGCGGCGCGATGGTCGCCTCCTCACCGGCGGGCGGCACGAAGAAGTAGCCTTGCACATGGGTGCCGAGCGGCACGTCCTGCAATGTCGCGGGCGCGCCGTGCAGCCAGATTTCGCCGCACGGCAGCATGGCGAAGTAATGCAGCGGCCCGTCCTGCGCGCGTCGTTCGTCGCGGATGCCGCAATCAATGCGGATGCCGCCGCGACGATTGATGGGGTCCACGACGACGAGTTCGCCAGCGAGGTAGGTGGCTTGGGCGATGGGAGGGAATTCGTTGGGCTTGGGGATGTAGTTGGGCGAGTCAGCCGCTAGGAGGAAAATTGCGAGGAAAAGAAGCGGGACGGAAATAGTAGAACCCCAACTCCGTTGACAGGAAATTGACTTCATCTGCATGGGTTTCTTTCTTCCAGTCCGCTTCCTTCTGTCAGCCACCTTACGCCCGCAGTTCCGCAATCGTCCCGTTGCTGTCGGCGAAGCGATTGATTTCCAAACCCATGCCTTGCGCCATGGTCAGCAGGAGATTGCTCATGACCGCCTTCTGGTTCAGCGGGCTGAAGCAGAGGCGGTAGTGCTCGCGCGGGTTGGCGAGCTGGTAGTTGGCGAGGCCGGCGGCGCGGTTGAGGTCGAGGTGGCGGCCGTGCTTGAAGCCGAGCTTGGTGCCGCCGGCGAAGACGAGCGGGAGGTTCGCGTTGCCGTGGCTGTGGCCGTAGCTCATGCCGCTGCCGAAGAGCGCCATCGTGGTGTCGAGCAGCGGGCCGTCGGCGTCCTTCGTCTCAGCGAGGCGGTCGAGCAGGTAGGCGAACTGCTGCACGTTGAACGTGTCGCTGGCCGTGAGTTCTTCGAGGCGTTTCGGGTGGCCGTTGTGATGCGAGAGCGAGTGGCGGTCCTGTTTGATTTGGATTTCTGGAATCGGCAGGCCCTGTCCCTCCGCGCCCGAGCTGAAGGTCGCCACGCGCGTCATGTCGGTCTGGAACGCGAGCACGACGAGGTCATACATCGTGCGGAAATACTCGCCGACCATCTGCTGCGACACCGGGCGGTCCACGCGCGCGCGGGCGGCGGGGTCCACCTTAGGCAGCGGCGTGTCGAGCCACTTGGTGCTGCGCTCGGTGCGGACCTCGACCTCGCGCACGGAGGTTAAATACTGCTCCAGCCGACCGCGGTCGGCGTGGCCGAGCTGGGCGTCGAGCTGCTTCGCGTCGTCGAGGACGAGGTCAAGGATGCTGCCTTTGCGGTCGAGATTGCGGCGCTGCTTGTCGAGGCCGCCGGTGGGGATCTCGAAGAGCCGTTTGAACAGCACACTCGGCGTGCGCTCGGCTGGGAGGCCAATGCCGTCGGCGGTCCACGCGAGCGTCGGGCCGTCGCTGGTCAATTCGAGCGAAGACCAGCGGGTGATTTCGGCGGTCTTCTGCGCCATGAGCTGGTCCACGGAGATAGTATTGCGGTCCGTCGCGCCGAGCTTGCCACCGGTGAGCCAAATCTTCTGGCAGTTGTGGTGATGGCCGAGGCCGTTGGGATGATGGAGACCGCTGATGGGCGTGATGACCTCGCGGTGCTTGGCGAGCGGCGAGAGGGTTTTGGAAAAGGTGTAGCCCGCGCCCGCCTCGCGGATTTGGAAGTCGAGCGTGTTGACGCCGTTGGGCAGGTAGATGAACACGCTGCGTCGGGGCCGCGCGGCGGCGACCTCCGCGAACCCGCGCATCGGTCGCATACAATCGAGGAAGGGCAGGGCGAGCGTGGCGCCGATTCCGCGCAGGGCGTGGCGACGGTTCAACTGCCAGCGGCGGGTGGCGATGTGACTCATGCAAAGCGGACGGGCTGACCGGAGGAAAATTCGCCGGGAATCGCCCCGCGATTCAGGCGAGGATTCCCTTCACCACCTGGCCATGCACGTCGGTCAGCCGGTGGTGGCGGCCTTGGAACTTGAACGTCAGCCGCGTGTGATCAATGCCCAGGCAGTGCAGCAGCGTCGCGTGCAGATCGTGCACGTGGACCGGGTCGCTCGCCACATTGTAGGAGTAGTCGTCCGTCTCACCGAACGTCACGCCCGGCCGGATCCCGCCGCCGGCGAGCCAGATTGAAAAGCATCGGGGGTGATGGTCGCGCCCGTAATCCTCTCTCGTGAGGCGGCCCTGACAATAGACCGTGCGCCCAAACTCGCCGCCCCACACCACGAGCGTGTCGTCAAGCAAGCCGCGTTGTTTCAAGTCCTGGATCAACCCCGCGCTCGGCTGATCGGTGTCTCGGCACTGACCGGCGATTTGCGCCGGGAGCTTCAAGTGCTGGTCCCAGCCGCGATGGAAGAGTTGGATGAACCGCACGCCGCGCTCCGCCAGCCGCCGCGCGAGCAGGCAGTTCGCCGCGAACGTCCCCGGCTGGCGCGCCTCGGGGCCATAGAGGTCGAACGCACTCGCTGGCTCGCGCGAAACATCCGTCAGCGCCGGCACGCTCGTCTGCATCCGATAGGCCAGCTCGTATTGCGCGATGCGGGTGGCGATCTCGGGATCGCCGAACTCCGCGAGCTGCATCTGGTTCAGCTTTGCGAGGTCATCGAGCATCCGTCGCCTCGCTGTGACGTCGAGCCCGTCGGGGTTGGAGAGGAAGAGCACCGGGTCACCACCAGCGCGGAATTTGATGCCCTGATGGGTCGTCGGCAAAAAGCCGCTGCTCCACAAGCGATCGTAGAGCGGCTGGTCCGCCGGGTTGCCCGTGCCGTTGGAGAGCAGCGCGACGAACGCGGGCAAGTCGCGGTTCATGCTGCCCAGC
>JBJTAU010000300.1:0-6252 GCA_046090965.1 Limisphaerales bacterium
TCGTGGACATGTGCGGTATGAAGAAGCTCAGTGACGCGCTCGCCTACAATCTCCCGGCCGCCAGCGGGATCGACGCGCGTTGGAGCCGCGATCCCGCCAGTCCGAGCTATCTCGCACCCGGCGCGCAGGAGATTCGCTTCGTCGGCCATCCGACGCACCTCGCGGAGATGAAGCGGCTCGGCACCACAACGAAGATTTTCACCGTCCACGGCGTGCAGGACTTCACCTGTCTGGGCGATGGCCGGGAAATGGTCGCGAACATGGAACGCGCCGGGCTCGACATCACGCCGGTCTGGGTGACGAAGGAAATGGTCGATGGAAAAGTCTTCGTCTCCACCGGTCACGCGCTCGGCAACCGCACGCTCATCCCCGGCCACGTCGCTGGAAAATTTCTCCGCGCCGACAGCCCCGACGCGCTGGAGCGCAAGACGCCGACCGACTTCGAGCGCCGCGAGGACGTCCGCTACGCGACGACGGACGGAGCTTACTCGATCTCCTACGCGCAAGGCTTTCCCGTGGGCCGCTTCGAGCCCGCGCCCGCCGCGCCGCGCTACGCGGACCGCTTCGACGTGTTGCGCGTGATCGCACCGGATGGGAAAGCCAGTGCGGCCAAGGCACCCGCCGAATGGGAACCGCGTCGTCGTCACATCGCCGCCGCACTGGAGCGCGTGATGGGGGCGTTCCCGAATCCGGCCAAGCGCGTCGCGCTCGACGTGAAGGTGCTGGAGGAGGTGAAACTTGAAGGCGGCTTGCTCCGGAGGAAGTTGACCTACCAGGGCGACGCCACCGACCGCGTCGCGGCTTACCTATTCCTGCCCGAAGCCAGTGCGAAGGCCAAACTTCCTGCCGTCCTCTGCCTCCACCAGACCACGAAGTTCGGCAAGGCCGAGTCCGCTGGCATCGTGGACAATCCCAAGCAATACGCGCTGCACCTCGCGCAGCGGGGCTACATAACTTTCGCGCCGGATTACCCGAGCTTCGGCGATTCCAAGTATGATTTCGCTCCGAGCCACGGCTACGCCAGCGGCACGATGAAGGCCATCTGGGACAACGTCCGCGCGGTGGTCTTGCTGGAGTCGCTGCCCGCGGTGGACGCCGCACGCATCGGCGTGATCGGCCACTCGCTCGGCGGGCACAACGCGATGTTCACGGCGTTCTTCGAGCCGCGGCTCCGCGTCATCGTGTCGAGCTGCGGCTTCACGACGTTTCGCAAGGACGACCTGCCGAGTTGGACGGGCAAGGTCTACATGCCGCGCATTGCGAGCGAGTTCGGGAATGATGCGGCGAAGGTGCCTTTCGACTTTCCGGAGATCGTGGCCGCCTTCGCGCCGCGCCCGTTCCTGACCTGCTCGGCGGAAGGCGACACGGACTTCGACGTGTCCGGAGTCCGCGATGTCCTGGCCGCGGTCAAGCCGGTCTACGAACTACACGGCAAAGCCGGGAATCTGGTGGGTTATTACCCCAAAGCACCGCACTCATTCTCCGACGATGCGCGCAAAGTCGCCTACGACTTTCTCGACCAGCACCTGCGCGGTGGCAAGCCGGCTTCGCCGCGCTGAGCGCGCAGCGCACCGCCCGTCGGATTGACCCTTGCTCTGACGCCCGCTAGCCTCGTGTGCATGATTATCGCACCGTCGCTACTGGCCGCCAATTACGGGCGCTTTGCGGCGGACACCCAGCGTTTCGACCAGTCGGGAGCCGAGTGGCTCCATCTCGACATCATGGACGGACACTTCGTGCCGAACATTTCCTTCGGTCCCGCCGTGGTGAAGACGCTGCGTCCACTGACGAAGAAATTCTTCGACGTGCACCTGATGTGCTCGAAGCCGGAGATTCTGCTGGAACCGTTCGTCAACGCCGGCGCGGACCAAATCATCGTGCACGTCGAGCTGGGCGACCGCGTCGAGGGCCTGCTTTGGAAAATCAAATCGCTCGGCAAAAAGGTTCGCCTCGCCGTGACTCCGCCCACCGCGATCGAGACCGCGCGGCCTTACCTTGATCAGATTGATCTGCTGTTGGTGATGACCGTGACCCCCGGCTTCGGCGGCCAGCCGTTTATCCACGAATGCGTGCCGAAGATTCAACAGGCCGCCGCGTGGAAGCGCGAGCTAGGCTTGAGCTATCACGTCGAAGTGGACGGCGGCATCACCTTCGAGACGGTTGGGGAATGCGCCCGCGCTGGCGCGGATGTTTTTGTCAGTGGCACTGGCATCTTTGGCCAGCACAGCCTCAAGGCCGCAGTGAAGAAGATGCGCGCCATCGCGGAGAAGTGCGACCCGGCGCTGGCGGACTTGCGGTGCGAGAAGCCGCCGCCAGCCGGTTGACGGGGCAGGGGAGTGTTTGGGAGAGGCAGATTTGGTCAGGAGTGGGCTGAGCTCCCGGTGACTGGCCCTGACCAGCGGGACGGTGCATTTTGCTCGTCCACACAGCGGGTTTCGGCGATAGTGAGGGCGTGGTTGACGACGCACTATTCCGCCTGAAGCAGCTCTTCACCGGCGCGCACGCCGCGTGGCACGGGCATGACGAGGAGGTGGAGGACGAGGCCAAGCTTTCCCGTCTGCAGGCGTTCATCCACTTCTGGGTGCTGACGGTGAAGAGCTTCGTGCGGAACCGGGTGCCGGTGCGCGCGGCGGCGCTGGCGTATTCCAGCCTGCTGGCGTTGGTGCCGATGCTCGCGCTGGTGCTGACCATCGGGCTGGGTTTTCTGCGCGGCGATCAGGGTGACAAGTATCTGGAGCTGATGATCCATCAAGTCGTGGGCGCGGTGCTGCCCGCGGCGGAAGGCACTGAGACCGCGCAGCGGGAGACGGTGAAGCAACTGAAGGACTTCGTGGACGGTCAGAAGACCAGCGCGGTCTCGGCCGGCGCAGCGCTGATGCTGGTTTACATCGCCATCATGATGCTGGCGCGCATCGAGGCTACGTTCAACGACATCTGGGGCGTGGAGCGCGGGCGGAGTTGGTTCGCACGGGTGACGCAGTATTGGGCCGCGCTGACGCTGGGACCGGTGCTGATGATCCTGGTCATCGGTCTCACCTCGAGCACGGAACTGCAAAGCGTGAAGGAAACGCTGGCGGTGATGCCGCTGGGGATCGGGCAACTCACTGCCTTCCTGTTCAAGTTTCTCCCGTTCGCACTGGTAAGCGTGGGTTTTGCGGCGTTTTACGCGCTCTTGCCGGCGACGAAGGTGGACTGGCAGGCGGCGTTGGTGGGCGGCATCGTGGGCGGCAGCCTATGGCAGCTCAACAACCTTCTGAGCGTGCTCTACGTTTCCCGGGTGGTGTCGAACAGCAAGGTTTACGGGAGCCTCGGCCTCGTGCCGGTGGTGATGATCGGCCTCTATTTCTCGTGGATCATCCTGCTCTTTGGGGCGCAGGTGGCCTACAGCTTCCAAAACCGCCGCGCCTACTTTCAGGAGCGGCAGGTGGAGAACCTGGATCAGCGCACCCGCGAATTTATCGCGCTGCGCCTCATGGTGGAGGTCGCGCGGCGGTTCATAGCCGGGGAAAGGCCGGCGACCGGCGCGGTCTTGGCGGAACTGCTCGGGGTGCCGACGCGCTTGGCGGGCAAAATCCTGCAAGCCCTCGTCACGGCCAACCTGTTGGCGGAGAGTCAGCCGGGCGAAGTCGCCTTTCTGCCCGCCCGGCCGCTGGAACAGATCTCCTGCCACGACATCCTGCTCGCGCTGCGCACCAGCCGCAACGGCGGGGTGGCCACCCGTGCCGACCCGGTCCGGGAACTGGTGCGCGGACGTTATGAGCGGTTCGCCGCAGCGGAGCAGGCAGCGTCGGCAAAGGTTTCGCTGGCGGCGCTGGCGGCGGAGATGACAGCGGATCCTCCCCAGCCCCGGGAATCCTGACCCGAGCGTCCATGGGTTGCAGCCTGCGCCGGCCGTGGAATCCGGGCTTGGCAGAGCAGGGGAGCGTTCCTAGCATGACGGCGTGCTTTCCTTCCTGCGATTCTTTGGCGTGACGGTGGCGGCCGTGTGGTTCGGGGCGACGTTTTTCTTCACCTTTTTCGCCGGGCCGGCCTTCTTCACGGACGAGATGAAGCGGCTTTTTCCGCCGCCTTACAACGGAACCATTGCCGAGTTGGTCATCGCCCGGCTGTTCGTGCTGCACTACCTCTGCGGCTTGCTCGCCCTCGCGCACGTGGGGGCGGAGTGGATGTATTCCGGCAAGGAGCCGCCGCGCTTCACCGTCTGGCTGGTGGGCGGCGCGCTGGGGGTGAGCCTGCTGGGCGGTGTCTGGCTCCAGCCGAAGCTCAAACTCCTGCATCAGGTCAAATACGCCGAGCACTACCGGCTCGCGGCGACGTCCCAACAACGCGCGGACGCTGCAAAGGCTTTCAGCACCTGGCACGGCGTGTCGATGGGCATGAACCTCGTGACCTTGCTTGCGCTGTGGGTGAATTTGGCGCGCGTCATCCGCACTGGCGAAGCGCCCCGTTTCGTTTCGCCGATCAACAAGTTCGGCATTGACAAGCGGACGTGATGGGCCGAGACGTGACGCTGACCTCCCGGAGCACAGGCGCTGCCGGCGGGCCCGCCGCTTATGCTCTCGAACGAACGCCCCTCCGGCCCTCGTCCGCGTCACCATTCTCCCGGCCCACCCAAGCCGCCGCTCCCCGAGGATTCATTGCGCACGGAGAAACTCACCGTCGAACGCAAGCTCTTCATCTTCACCCTGCGGGAGAATCCACGCGGCAGGTTCCTGCGCATCACCGAGGATGTGCAAGGGCGGCGCGACACCATCATCATCCCAGCCAGCGGGTTGGATGACTTCCACCAGTCATTGGGTGAGATGGCGCGAACCTCGGCGGAGAGTCCGGATCACGCATTGCCATCCGCTGATGACGCGCGTTCCGCCGAGCGGCAGCTCGACTGAGTGCATTGCACGCTTGCGCGCAGCGCGCGTCATTTGGTAGCTTGCGCACGGATGCAGGCACAAACGCGAGACACTGCCGGCGGAAGTGTCGAGGTTGCGAACCGGAGCTGAACGACAATGACCGGCTTGGAAAAGCGCGCGGGCTTGGACATCAACTGTGCGCACGTGGCGGAATTGGCAGACGCGCTAGATTCAGGTTCCCAGAATCGCCGGTTTCAGGGGGTTTCAAAGCCGCTCATTGGATTGCACTATTATGCCCGTCTTTGTTGGTCAAAAGTGAATTCTATTGCGACTTGCTCGGTGTTTGCTGGGCTGCTCAAGGCAACCATGAAAGTGGCACAAAAAGTGGCACAAACTTCTGGCTGGATTCCCGTGGCAAGATTTCAACTCGCCGAATCGATGCAGCGGCGCAGGCGTTGGCCCAGCACGAGGGAGACCTTTACCTCAATGGCCTGACGAGCCTGAGCGATGCAGCGGCGCAGGCGTTGGGCCAGCACGAGGGAAGGGTGGTCATGTAACCTTGGGCTTTGTGCTCCCAAGCCTTGGATACTGAGTAACGATCGCTGTTTCGCGCGACCTTGAAGCCAATGGTTTTGCCCCCATAGGTGCTGGTGAAGAGCATGTCGTCATGCACCACCGGGGTGAGGATGTTCATCCCGCGGAAGGCTTCCACAGGTTGTTCCCAGAGGACTTCTCCGTTAGCTGGGTTGACCCCGGCGAGCTTCGCACGAGTTTGGACCACGAGTTGGCGTTGACCTTGGAGGGTGGCGAACATGGGCGAGGAAAACACGCTGCCCCACATGCCGCCGCCGTCCTTGAGCGTGCGCCAGAGAATCTTTCCATCTTGTTTGGAGAGCTTCACCAGGCTGGATCCCGCTTGGACGTAAACCCCGGTTTCATCGAGCAAGGGTGAGCACACAAACCCGAAGTCAGGCAGCGGAGCATCGAACTCCTTGACGGGAGCGGCTGGACCTGTTGCTCCTCGATGAGCTGGGCTACGTGCCCTTCTCGAAGGCCGGAGCGGAGCTGCTCTTCGAGGTGGTGAGCCGGGCGTATGAGCGCACCCGCCTGCTGGTGACGACGAACCTGCCCTTCCAGCAATGGACGGAGGTGCTGGGCAGCGAGCGGCTGACCGGCGCGTTGCTGGACCGGCTGACGCACCGGGTGCACATCCTGGAAGCCAACGGGCAAAGCTACCGGCTGCAAGATGCCAAGGGGCGGCTGAAGCGGAAGTGAGTCAAACGAACCTTCGACCGCAGGCGGGCGCGAGCTGGGGGCTCGCCGCTCGCCCGCCTGCTCGTTTTACCTCGCGGCGAGCTTCCCGGACTTGACCTCGCAGCCCAAAAACCGTTCCCTTCGACCCGGA
>JBJTAU010000301.1:0-7325 GCA_046090965.1 Limisphaerales bacterium
GCCGGCTGGTCTCCCGGAATGGTCGACTGGATCGAGTGCCACGCCACCGGCACCCCCGTGGGCGACGCCGCCGAACTCGAAAGCCTGCATGAACTCTGGCGCGGCGAGGAGGGTGCAGCCGGCCGCTGCGCGCTGGGCTCGGTGAAGGGGGTTGTGGGCCACATGCTCACCGCCGCCGGCGCGCCCGGCCTGTCCAAGGCGCTCTCCGCCCTGGCCCATGGCGTCATCCCGCCCTGCTCACGGGTGGATGATCCTTTGCCCGAGCTCGATGCCGCCTCCCCGTTCCACCTTCCCGCCCGGTCCACACCCTGGCACCGCCGGTCGCCCGATGTCCCCCGCCGCGTGGCCCTCAGCGGCTTCGGCTTCGGCGGCATCAACGCCCACGTGCTCATCGAGGAGTGGTGCGGGCAAACGGAGCGCGCGCCCCAACCTCGTAGGAGACGACGTGAGGAGTCTCTAACTTCTCCGCTCGAAGTTCAGAGTGAGCCTCCTCACGTCGGCACCTACCCGGAGACTGCGCCCATCGCCATCGTCGGCCTCGCCACGCACATCGGCCCGTGGAAGAACCTCCGCTCCTTCACCGCCCGCGTCCTCGATGCCGACACCGACACCCAGCCTGCCGCCCGCCCCGAGTGGCGCGGCCTGCACCCCGAAGCCCTCGCCGCGCAGCCCGGCTACTTCGTTGACGACCTCGCCATTCCCGTCAGCCGCTATCGCATCCCGCCGCGCGAACTCGCCGAGCTTCTCCCGCAGCAAGCTCTCATGTTGGAAGTCGCCCGCGACGCCCTCGCCGATGCGAGCGTGACCGAACCCGATTCCACACGCACCGGCGTCTTCATCGGCCTCGGCCTCGACCTCCGCACGACCGACTTCCACTTCCGCTGGTCCATGCTCGACCGCGCCAGCGACTGGGCGAACCGCCTGCCCACCGACGTTTCGGAACAAGACCAAGCCGCCTGGGCCGCCCGCGTCGTCGAAGCCGCCGGCCCGCCGCTCAACGCCGACCGCACGATGGGCGCGCTCGCCGGCACCAACGCCAGCCGCATCGCTAAGGAGTTCCGCATCGGCGGCCAGAGCTACACCGTGTGCAGCGAAGACACCAGCGGCCTGAGCGCGCTGGAAATCGCCGTGCGCGCCCTGCAACGCGGCGAACTCGACCTCGCACTCGCTGGCGGCGTGGAACTCACCGGCGACCTCCGCGCCCGCCTCGCAGAAACTGCTTTGGGCAAGCCAGAGATTCCGGGCGAAGGTGCCGTGGCCATCGTCCTCAAACGCCTCCCCGACGCCCAACGTGACGGCGACCGCATCTACGCCGTCATTCGCGTCCTCGGCACGTCGAGCTACCCCGTCCATCCGTCCTCTCCGTCTAATCCGTCCTATCCCGCCGCAGCCCTCGCCCTCGCGGAAGCTGGCTTTGCCAACGCCACCGCGATTCCCAGCGCCATCCCCGAAGTCGGCCACACCGGCTCCGTCTCCGGCCTCGTGGACTTGGCCAAAGCCGCGCTCGCGCTGCACACCGAGACACTTCCCGCCAGCAGCACCGCCGCCCCACAACACTGGCTCCGCAACCGCACCGACGGCCCCCGCCACGCCGCCATCACCGCGACCAGCGTGGACGGCAACGCCATCTCGGTCGTGCTCGAATCACCCACAGCGACCCCCCTCGCCTCCATCGGGGGAGAGGGCCGGGGTGAGGGGGCAATGGTAGCGAAGTCCAAACAGAGCCTCCTCACGCCAGCCGCTACCAAGCGTGGCGAAGCCCTCTTCACCTTCGCCGCCGCCGATGCCGTTGGCTTGCTCGCGCAACTCGATTCACTCCGTCAGCTCGCCACCGCTGCGCCAAGCGCATCCCTCGACACGTTGGCCCGTCGCTGGTTCCGCCAGGTTTTGGACCGCGCCAGTCCTCTGGCGCTTTCGAGCGCGACGGAAAAGCGGCAGAGGACTGCCGCACTCCAAGACGCTGCCGTGCCACCCAAAGCCCCTCTCCACACGCTCGCCTTCATCGCCCAGAACCACGCGCAGTTCACGCGACTCCTGGACGCAGCAGCAGAGTCTATTCGCACTTCCAAAGCCACAGCCCTCGACCACCGTGACCGTGACCGCCTGTTCTTCACTCCACCGAGCGAGCGCGTCACCGGCAAAGTGGCGTTCGTTTTCCCCGGCGCGGGCAATCATTTCGCCGACATGGGCCGCGAGTTGGGCTTGCTCTTCCCGGAGGTTCTCCGGGTGCAAGACCGCGAGAACGAGCGCCTCGCGAGCCAGCTTTTCGCCGCGCAGTTCTGGAACGCCACCGCGCCCGTCACCGACCAGCGCGCGTCCATCTGCGGGCAAGTCGCGCTCGGCGCATTCGTCAGCGACATCGCGGTTTCGCTCGGCCTCAAACCCGACGCCGCGCTCGGCTACAGCCTCGGCGAAAGCACGAGCCTCTTCGCCCTGCGCGCATGGACGGCGCGCGATGAAATGCTTGCCCGCGTCACGGCCTCGACGCTGTTCACCAAGGACCTGACCGGCGAACCAGCCGCGCTGCGCCGCGCGTGGAAACTGCACGGCGAGCAAGACGTCGCGTGGCTCGCCGGCCTCGTGGACCGGCCCGCCGAAGAAGTCCGCGCCGCGATGGCCGGGCTGGCGCGTGCCTACATCCTCATCGTCAACACGCCGCGCGAATGCGTCATCGGCGGCGACGCGGAGCAGGTGCGCGCGCTCGTTGCCAAGCTCGGCTGCCACTTCTTCGCGCTGGACGGCGTGAGCACGGTTCACTGCGATTTGCTTAAGCCCGTGCTGGAGCCGTATCGCGAGCTGCATCGCTTCCCGACCACGCCGCTGGCGGGCGTGACGTTCTACAGCGGCGGCTGGGGCCGCAGCTACGTGCCAGACCGCGAGACGGCGGCAGATGCCATCGTCGCGCAGGCCAGCGCCACGATTGACTTTCCGCGTGTAGTGCGGACGGCCTACGACGACGGCGTGAGGTTCTTCATCGAGATGGGGCCAGGCGCGTCGTGCTCGCGGATGATTGGGCAGATTTTGGACGGTCAACCGCACATCGCGCGCTCGCTGTGTGTGTCGGCGAAGGAGCCGTTGCTCGAAGTGCTGCGCGTGCTCGGCGCGCTCTGGGCGGAAGGTTTATCTGTGAACTTGGAGCCGCTGTATGGCGCGGTGGAAGAAGAAGTCGCGCCGGAGCCGGAGGGGAAGAAGGTGGTCATCCCTATCACCGGTGCAACCATCGCGGCGCCGGAGTTGCCGAAGACTGGCCTGGGTGGAACAGGCGACTCGCCTGTCCCGCGCAGCGACTCGCTGCGCGGAACGTCCGGGCGCGTTGATGCGAAAGTGAGCACGGCTGAATCACGAGTGCGCGCCGCCATTCCGTCGGGCGGGTCGCCCGACGGAACGGGCCAGTGGCCCGTTCCACCCAGCAGAGTGGCGGAGCCGCATTTGGTTCCGGCGCGTGCGGCGGTGGCAGTTGACTCGTTTGAAGCTGAGTTGCTCACCGCGATGGCGCAGGCTCAGGCGACGACGTTGCAGGCGCACGAGGCTTACCTGGCTTTCTCCGAGGGCGTGTTCAAGACGCTTTCCGAAGCGGTGCAGACGCAGTTGGATTTGGTGGCACGGGCGGCGGGCGGTGCGTCGCTGGCGCAGGTCACACGCGCCCCCCGCACCCCGGCCCGCTCCCCCGGTGGGGGCGAGGGAGACGTGCTCGCGCATGTGGTGCGTCGAGATGACTCCGCAGCCCGTGCCGCGTTCACTCACACGCGAGCAGTGCTTTGAGTTTGCCATCGGTAAGATTGGCAATGCGCTTGGCTCCACGTTCGCCGAAGTGGATTCCTTCCCCACACGCGTGCGGCTACCCGACGTGCCGCTGCAACTCGTGGACCGCATCACGGACATCGAGGGCGAGCCGCGCTCGAGGACGCACGGGCGCGTCGTGACTGAGCACGATGTGCTGCCCGGGGCTTGGTATCTCGATTGCGGACGCATCCCGACGTGCATCGCGGTCGAGGCTGGGCAGGCGGATTTGTTTCTCTCCGGCTTTCTCGGCATTGATTTTCAGACGCGAGGGCTGGCGATGTATCGGCTGCTCGACGCCAAGGTCTGTTTCCATCGCAGCCTGCCGGGGCCGGGCGAAACGATTCGCTACGACATCCGCATCGAGCGCTTCTTCCAGCAAAGCGGCGTGTGGCTGTTCAAGTTCAACTTCGAGTCCACCGTCGGCGGCCAGCCGCTGCTGACGATGAGCGAGGGCTGCGCCGGTTTTTTCACGCAACAGGATTTGGCGGCGGGCAAGGGTGTCATCCGCACTTCGCTGCAACTCAAGCCGCAGCCCGGCAAGCGCCACGCTGACTGGGAAGACTTCGTGCCGATGGCGGTGGAGTCGTATTCGGCGGAGCAGCTCGATGCGTTGCGCGAAGGCAACTTCGTGAAATGCTTCGGCGAAAAGTTCGCCGGGCTGAGTCTCGTGAAACCGGTGACGTTGCCGGGCGGACGGATGCGCTTGGTGCATCGCATTGAGCGGCTGGAGCCGAGCGGCGGACGCTTTGATCTCGGGCTGATTCGCGGCGAGGCAGACATTCATCCGGATGACTGGTTCATCACCTGCCATTTCGTGGACGACCGCGTGATGCCCGGCACGCTGATGTATGAGTGCTGCCTGCACACGTTGCGCGTGCATCTGCTGCGGCTGGGCTGGGTGGTCGAGGCGCGCGCGGGCGTGGCGCTGGAGCCGGTGCCGGGCGTCGTGGGCCAGCTCAAATGCCGCGGGCAGGTGCTGGAGACGACGAAGCTGGTGACTTACGAGATTGAGATTCGCGAAATCGGCTACGGGCCGGAACCGTATGTCATCGCGGACGCGCTGATGTATGCGGACGGCAAGGCCATCGTGGAAATCAGCAACATGAGCCTGCGCTACATGGGCGTGACGCGGGAGGAGTTGCGGGCGAACTGGAACGCGACGGAACGCCGGCCTCCGGCCCGGCGTGCTACGACAAACGAACGTGAAAGCGCCGGGTCGGAGACGGGCGCTCCGAAGGCACCACTCTATGGCCCGGAGCGCATCACCGCCTTCTCCAGCGGCAATCCCTCCGATGCCTTCGGCGAGCCATACCGCATTTTCGACGAGGGTGCGACGCGTCGCATCGCGCGGCTCCCGCGCGCGCCGTATCAATTCCTCGACCGCATCACGGAGATTCGCGGCTGCGAGGCGTTCAAGATGGTCGCGGGCGGCGAGGTGACGGCGGATTACGACGTGCCGCCGGACGAGTGGTATTTTGCCGCGAACCGCCAGGGCGACATGCCTTTCGCCGTGTTGCTGGAAATCGCCTTGCAGCCCTGCGGCTGGCTCTCGGCCTACCTCGGCTCCGCACTCACGAGCAGCGACGACCTTTCCTATCGCAACCTCGGCGGCACCGGCACGCAGTTCGCGCCCGTGCGGCCTGGTGTCGGCACTCTCACCACGCGCATCAAGAACACGCGGCTCTCCAGCTCGGCAGGGATGATCATCCAGTGGTTCGACTTCGAGGTCAGCGCGGGCGCGCAGAAGATTTATCGCGGCGACACTTACTTCGGCTTCTTCCCGAAGGCGGCGCTGGAACAACAGGAAGGCATCTAGGGCGCGAAGCTTTACGAGCCGAGCGCGGTGGAACTCGCGCGAGCGAAGTCGCTGCCGTATCCGATGCACGCGCCGTTTGCCGACACGATGATGCGGATGGTGGATGAAATCCCCGTGTTCATCGCCGATGGCGGGCCGCAACGGCTGGGCTTCATTCGCGGCACGAAGCGCGTCGTCGCGGAGGAGTGGTTCTTTCAAGCGCACTTCTACCAAGACCCCGTCGTCCCCGGCTCGCTGGGCCTCGAATCGTTTCTGCAACTGCTCAAGTTCGCCGCCATCGAACGCTGGGGCCACGCGCCCGGCACGCGCTGGGAAGCGGTCGCCACCAGCACGAAGCACGAGTGGACGTATCGCGGCCAAGTCATCCCGCGGGACTCGCTCGTGACGGTCGAGGCCGTCGTGACGGCCGTGGATGACGCGACGCGCACGCTGACGGGCGAGGGTTTCCTTTGCGTGGATGGTCGCGTGATTTACGGGATGAGGAACTTCGTCGTGCGGGGGGTGAAAGAAGCTTGAGCATGATGCCAAGATACCAACGCGTGTTCCTCTCCGCCCTCGGCTACGAGCTGGGGCCGGTCGTGGTCACGACGACGGAACTGGAGGAGCGGCTCGCGCCTGCCTTCACGCGGCTCGGCATTCAGCCGGGCCAGCTTGAGGCATGGACGGGTATTTCGGAGCGCCGTTGGTGGCAGCCGGGCACGCCGCTTTCGCAGGGTGCGACCGCCGCCGCACGTAAGGCGCTTGCCAAGGCCGGCAGGTCTGCGGACGACCTCGGGGCATTGCTCTACTGCGGGGTCTGCCGGGAAAACTTCGAGCCGGCCACGGCCTGCGCCGTCGCCAACGGCATTGGAATGCGCGGCGGTGCCTTTGTGTATGACTTGAGCAACGCCTGTCTCGGCGTGCTCAACGGGATCATCGAAGTGGCGAACCGGATCGAGCTGGGCCAGATCCGCGCGGGTCTTATCGTTTCGTGCGAGAGCGCGCGGGAGATTAACGAGATTGCCCTCGCGCGGATGCTCAACGGCACGGGCGGCATGGAGGAGTTCGCTCCGGCGCTCGCTACCTTCACCGGCGGCTCCGGTGCAGTCGCGGTTTTGCTGACGGACGGCTCTTTCCCGAACTTGCGCGGCCATCGCCTGCTTGGCGTAGCGTCGGAAGTCGCGCCGGAGTTTCATCAGCTTTGCCGCTGGGGCATCAAGCCGAACGCCGACGGCCTGCACGAGCAGTTCATGGTCACGGATTCCGTCGCCGTGCTGAAGAACGGCGTCGCGCTGGGGCAACAGACTTGGAAGGCCTTCCTCGACACCATGAACTGGAGCGCCGCCAACGTGGACAAGGTAATTTGCCACCAGGTTGGCAGTGGCCATCAGGACGCGATCCTAAAATCCATCGGCGTGCCGCGCGAGAAGGACTACACGACGTTCCGCTTCCTCGGCAACATGGGCACCGCCGCACTGCCTGTGACCGCCGCGATCGCGGACGAGCGTGGCGTGTTGAAGCCAGGCCAGCGCGTGGCCTTTCTCGGCATTGGCAGTGGTCTGAACTGCATGATGATGGGGGTGGAGTGGTGAACTGCCGCCGCGAACATTACCCCTTCGTCGGACACTTTCTCGACCGCGACGGCATTGGCCTGCACTACCTCGATGAGGGCGCGGGCGAAGCCGTCGTGATGGTTCACGGCAACCCGACGTGGTCCTTCTACTATCGCAAACTCGTGCTCGGCCTG
>JBJTAU010000302.1:0-3122 GCA_046090965.1 Limisphaerales bacterium
TGTCATTGAAGCCGGCGTTCTTGAGCGTGAGATCGCCGAAAGTGGTGTCGCCGTTGAAGTAGCCGAAGACATATACGTAGCCATCCGGGCCGACGGTGACGCCGTTGCCGCTGCCGCCGCCGGTGCCGCCCGCCTGACGCACCCAGAGCATCTTGCCGGAGCTGTCATACTTGGCCACGAAGATCTCGGAGTCGGAATTCCGCTTGATGGACTCGCCCCCGAAGTCAACTGTGGGCGACTGGAACGAGCCGGTCACGTAGCAGTTTCCCTCGGCGTCAATGGCCACCGCGCGCGCGTAGTCATCTGCACTGCCGCCCGCCTGCCGGACCCAGACTAGTTCTCCGACGCGGTTGTATTTGGCCAGAAAGATGTCCGCCTCGCCCTTGCCCGCCACGGCCGTTTCGCTGTTGAACCGCGCCTGCCCGCGAAAGTAGCCGCAGATGTAAGTGTTGCCCTCGTTGTCCACAGCGATGCCAGTGCCGTAGTCATGTCCAGTGCCGCCCGCGCGCGCCGCCCACCGGAAGGCAGGCATTTCTGCGCGCGCCAGACTGGTCACCAACAGCGCAAGCGCCACCAGCAAAGACCAAACCCGGCGGAGGCCAGGGAGGGTTACGGTGAAGCAGCCTCGGAGAACGGGTGAGGTTGCGCAGTTGGGTTGCTTGTGGCTGGAGTTGGTAGTCACTGCAAAACCAGCCACGAACCGGGTGGCTGAACGGCGGCGCTTATTACGGGATTGAACGCTGGATTCAAGCGCAAACTAGGGCTGGACGACCTTAACCTTTCTCGATGCAGGCGTAGGCGTTGTGGTTGTGGATGCTTTCGAAGTTCTCGGCTTCCACGCGATACCACGTCACGTCAGCGTGGTCGTTGAGCTTCAACGCGACGTTGCGGACCAAGTCCTCCACGAAGACCGGGTTCTCGTAGGCGCGTTCGGTCACGGCCTTTTCGTCCGGGCGCTTGAGGAGGGAATACAGCTCGCTGCTGGCGCTGGCCTCGACGAGCGCGATGAGGTCCTCGATCCACACGACCTTGTCCGAGCGGATGGACACGGTCACGTTGCCGCGCTGGTTGTGAGCCCCGTGTTTGGAAATCGCCTTCGAGCACGGGCAGAGCGTGGTCACGCCGACGATCACGGTGAGCACGAAGTCAACTTCCTTGCCCGTGGCCGAGGCGGCGAACCGCGCCGTGTAATCCATCACGCCCGCCTGCCCCGTGACCGGCGCTTGCTTGGTCAGGAAGAACGGGAACTCCATCTCCAGGTGCGCCGTGGCCGCATGAAGCTTGGCCTGCATGGCGTGCAGGATGTCCTCGATGTTCTCGACGTGGACGACCGAGCCGTGGGCGTTGAGCACCTCGATGAAGCGGCTCATGTGCGTGCCTTTGAACTCCTTCGGCAGGTCCACACACATCGCGATGGTGGCGATAGTGTTCTGGTGGCTGTGCGCCTTGTCCCGAATCTGGATGGGGAAACGCAGCCCGCGCACGCCGACCTTGTCGATGCGCAGCTCGCGGTGGTCGCGGCCGCTCTGCACGTCGTGCAGGGCCGTCTTGGTTCGCGGGTCGGGGTTCATGGCGGCAGTGGTCCCGGCGGTGGAGTCGCTGGCTTGAAGCATGGTGAGAGATTAACCGCCCGCCCGCCGTTTGCCAAATCTTCTCCCACGCTTGCCGGCAGCGGTGGTTTCCCCTATTGCTTGCCCGCCATGAGTCCCCGTTTCCTGCTGCTGCTTGCCGTCGGCTGGCTGCTCAGGGACTCGGCGTTTCCAGAAGATCGCTTCAGTGTGGCGACCTACAACGTGGAGAACTACCTCGCCGGCCCCGTGCCGGGCCGCACCGCGAAGTCCGAGGAAGCCAAGGGCCGCGTGTGCGAAACGCTCCTAGCCGTGCGGGCGGATGTGGTCGCGCTTCAGGAGATGGGCAGCACCAACGCGCTGCTTCAGCTTCGCGACGCGTTGCGGGCGGGCGGCCTCGATTACCCGCACTGGGAACACATCACGGGCCGCGACACGAACATCCACGTCGCTGTTCTCAGCCGCCTGCCCATCGTCGCTCGCCGTCCGCACGCGAACGACAGCTTCCTGCTCGACGACCGCCGCTTCCGAGTCAGCCGGGGCTTCATCGAACTCGACCTGCAGGTCACGCCGCAGTTCCAGTTCACGCTGCTGTCGGTTCACCTGTAGTCCAAGCGCCCCGTGCCCGAGGCCGACCAAGCCGAGTTGCGGGAACACGAGGCGCGCATCCTGCGCGAGAAGATCGAGGCTCACTTGAAGGCGAAGCCTGACGCGCCACTGCTCGTCGTCGGTGACTTCAACGACACGCGCGAGGCCAAACCCATCCGCACCGTCATCGGCCGGGGCCGCTCGGCGCTCGTGGACCTGCGGCCCGAGGAAGCCACGCGGGCCGCGCCGGACGCGCCCTTGCAGCGCACCGCTGGAAATGTGACGTGGACCTACTTCTACAACCGCGAGGACACCTACTCGCGCTTCGACTACGCGTTGGCCAACCGCGCACTCGCGGCCCGCGTGGTGCCCGAGCGAACCGGCGTCTTCGCGCTGCCGTGGTGGCGCGAAGCCTCGGACCACCGGCCCGTGCTGGTGACCTTCTCGCTCGGGCCGGTCAAGTGATGGAGCCGCGCCGGGCGAGAACCGGCGCTTGCGCGTCCGTTCCGCTCCTCCTACGGTCGCGCCAAGAACCAAGACCGTCTGCCGCTCTTCGCCGCAATGCTGCTGGCAGCGTTGCACGCCAGCGCGCAGGAAACCCCGAAGCCCACGCCCGCCGCGCTCTTCGGCGAAGCACTACTCAAGCTCGCCGCGCTCGTCGAGCCCACTGCTGATGCGCCCGCGCAGACCGTTTCGGCCACGCTCAAAATCTCCCGTGCCGACGGCCTGCCCAAGGATTTGCTCGGCCGCGAACTCGACTTTGCGTGGCAGGCGCCGAACCGTCTGCGCCTCTCCGCCGAACTGAACGGCGACCGCTCCACCGCCGGGCGCGACGGCGAGTCGCTCTGGATTCACGCGCCGGGGAAGAAGTTTGGCCGCGTGGGCCAGCCCGGCCCGCCGCGCGTTGCGAGCGCGCCGGATCAACTCGGCGGCACCAAGCGCGGGAAGTGGAAACGCCCGCGCCCG
>JBJTAU010000303.1:0-7629 GCA_046090965.1 Limisphaerales bacterium
GCGCGTGCGTGCGGGTGCAGCGGGGGGAACTCGCAGCGATCCGCGAAGGCGCAGGCGGGCAGCGGCTTGGACACGTCGGGCGGCAGGCCGGGGATGGTGTAAAGCTCCGCGCCCTTGCCCTGCAGCGCCGGGATGCTGCGCTGGAGCGCGCGATTGTAGGGGTGCAGCGGGCGCGCAAAAATATCCTCCACCGGACCGGACTCCACCACGCGGCCCGCATACATCACCAGCACGCGGCGGCAAAAGCCCGCCACGACGCCGAGGTCGTGCGAAATCCAGATCACCGCCATGCCGCGTTCGCGCTGGAGCCGCGCGATGAGGTCGAGAATCTGCGCCTGCACCGTCACGTCCAACGCGGTGGTCGGCTCGTCGGCGATGAGCAAATCCGGCTGCGTGATGAGCGCCATCGCGATCATCACGCGTTGCCGCATCCCGCCGCTGAACTCGTGCGGATGACTGCGGATGCGCCGCGCCGCGTCCGGCACGCCCACTTCCTCCAACGCACGGATGGCGCGCTTCACCGCCTCCTCGCGCGGCACGCGGTCATGGATGAGCAATGGCTCGATGAGTTGATCCTCGATCCGCAGATACGGATTCAGCGAGGTCATCGGGTCCTGGAAAATCATCGCGATGCGCTTGCCCCGAATCTCGTTCAGTTCCGCCTCGCCCATCGCGAGCAAGTCCGCGCCGTCGAAGCGCGCCGTGCCGGACTCAATGCGCCCCGGCGGCTTTGGAATCAGCCCCATCAGCGAGTAACACGTCACCGACTTGCCCGAGCCGCTCTCGCCGACGATGCCCAACGTCTCGCCGCGCTCGACGCTGAACGACACGCCATCCACCGCACGCACGACGCCGTTACGCGTGTGGAAGAAGGCCCGGAGGTTGGCTACTTCAAGCAGGGGCATGGGAGTTTTTGGCCACAGATGAAACACAGATGGGGAATCGCAGCCAGACAGACGTAATGTCGTCCTCGTGCCTTCCCTATCTGTGTTTCATCTGTGTTCATCTGTGGCTAAGAAAGATTCAGTCCTTGCTCGCGCGCACGTCGAGCGCGTCGCGCAGGCCGTCGCCGAGGAAGTTCAGGCAGAAGAGCGTGGCGCTGAACGCGCCGGCGGGGAAGACGAGCATCCACCAGTATTCCTCCATCCGGTCCGCGCCGTCCTTGATCATCGAGCCCCACGAGCTCATCGGCGGTTGCACGCCGAGGCCGAGGAAGCTCAGGAAGGCTTCGAGCAACATCACCGCCGGCACGGTGAGCGTGGTGTAAACGATGACCGGGCCGAGCACGTTGGGGATCATGTGGCGCAGGATGATGCGCCGCTTGCGCAGGCCCAGCGCGTGCGCAGCCTCGACGAATTCCATCCGCTTCAACGACGCCACTTGCCCACGCACGATACGCGCCATGGTAAGCCATTCCACCGCGCCGATGGCGGCGAAAAGGAGCCACAACTCGCGCCCGAGCCAGACCGTCAGCAGGATCACGAAGAGCGTGAAGGGCAGCGCGTAGAGGATGTCCACGAGCCGCATCATCAGCGCGTCGAGCTTGCCGCCGATGAAGCCGGAGATGGCCCCGTAGAGCACGCCAATGGTCAACGCCACGCCCGGCGCGCACAGGCCGACCATGAGCGAGACGCGCCCGCCGTAAAGCAACCGCGTGAACTGGTCGCGCCCGAGATGATCCGTGCCGAGCCAGTGCTTCGCGGAAGGCGGGGCCGCGCCGAGGGCGAGGTTCTGCGCGTCGTAGGCGTGCGGCGAAACCCACGGTGCGGCAGCGCAAATGATGCCGAGCGCAACCACGAGGAACGCGCTTGCGAGCGCGAGCTTGTTCTTCCGCAAGCGCGCCCAGGCGTCCTGCCACAAGGAATGGCCGGCCTCGACTGGCTCAGTGATGGGAATGGCGGCGGGATTCATGAACGCGTCAGTGGGAGGGAAAACGCTCAACCTCCAAAGAACGCCCGCCCGGAGCCGCTTTGGACGTTGAACGTTGGGCGTTGAGAGTTGGAAGTTGCCTTCTCATTCCAGCCTCACCTTCGGGTTGAGCCACGCCTGCGCGATGTCCACGAGCAGGTTGAAAATGAGGATCAGCGCGGCGAAGAAGAAGACCGTGCCGCCCACCACCGGGATGTCGCGGTCGAAGACCGAGCCGACGAAGTATTTGCCCAAGCCGGGAATGTTGAAGACGGTCTCGATAACGAACGAGCCGGTGATGAGCCCCGCCGCCGCCGGGCCGAGGAAGGTGACGACCGGCAGCAGGCCGCCCCGCCACGCGTGCCGCGTCAGGATGCGCCAGCCGGACGCGCCCATGGCCCGCGCGGTGCGGATGAAGTCCTGCCCCATGACCTCCAGCATCCCGCCGCGCGTGAGCCGGGCGACGTAGGCAGCGAGGTGGCAGCCCAGCGTGAAGGCCGGGAGCACGCGGTCACTCGGCGCGTTCCAACCGGAGGTGTTGAACCAGCCGAACTTCAGCGCGAAGAGCAACACCACCAGCGGCCCCAGCACGAACGTGGGCAGTCCCACGCCGACCATCGCGGCGGACATCGGCACGTAGTCTTGCAGCGTGTTGGGCTTTTGCGCGGCGAGCATCCCGGCGGGCAGGCCGATGCCCAGCGCGATGAGCAACGCCCACGAGCCCAGCTCCAGCGACACGGGGAAGGACTCGCGAATAATTTCTCCGACGGTGCGGTTGGCGTGGCGGATGGACGGCTCGCGGCCGGTGACGAGGTTCTTGAGGAAGCGCAGGTATTGCACGCCGAGCGGTTGATCGAGGCCGTAGTGGGCTTCGAGGCGTTTGAGAATCTCGGGCGGGATGCTCTTCTCCGCCGTGAACGGTCCGCCCGGCGCGTAGCGCACCATGAAGAACGTGAGCGTCGCCACCGCCCAGAGGACCGGGAGCGTCTGCAGCAGGCGGATGAAAAGGAAACGGGCCACTATGGTTTAGCCACAGATGAACACAGATTGAACACAGAATGGGAAAACTTTCTTCGCGGCCGGATGGAAAGCTGATTCTCATCAGGAACGCAGAGAGACAGGAATTCGAAGCGAGGCGTCAGTCTTTCCCTTCCTGCCTTCCTGCTTTCCTGATTCATCTGTGTTCCATCGGCGCACATCAGTGGCGAAGATTAGTCTATCGACAGGTGCTCGTAGGGGTGCAGGTCGAGCAGCGTGGGATGCCAGCCTTTGACCTTGGGCGAGATGAGGTGCGAGCGGGTGTAGAAGTAGATGGGCAGGATGGGCATTTCGTCCATGAGGATGGTCTCGGCTTTCTGGAAGAGTTCGAGGCGCGCCGTGGCGTCGGCGGTGCGGCCGGCTTCGGTGATGAGGCGGTCATACTCTTTGTTGCCCCAGCCGGTTTCGTTCTGGCCGCCGCCGGTGAGCCACATGTCGAGGAAGGTGTTCGGGTCCACGTAGTCGCCGGTCCAGCCCGCGCGGCAAATCTGGTAGTTGAGCTGGCGTTGCGAGTCCAGATAGACCTTCCACTCCTGGTTCAGCAGCTTCACTTCGATGCCGAGGTTCTGCTTCCACATCTGCTGGATGGCTTCGGCGACGCTGCGGTGCGTGTCCTGCGTGTTGTAGAGAATTTCCACGGCGGGAAAGCCTTTGCCGCTGGGGTAACCAGCGGCGGCGAGCAGCTTCTTCGCTTCGGCGACGCTCCACTCGCCGCTGCGGCGGAACGTGTAGCCGGCGGTGCCGGGCGGGGTCATGTTGGACGCGGGGATTTGCCCGGCCTTGGTGACGAACTTCACGATGCTGTCGCGGTCAATGGCCATCGCGAGCGCCTGCCGCACGCGCTTGTCGTTGAGCGGCGGCTTGGTCACGTTGATGCGGTAAAAGTAATTGGCCAAGTAGGGATCAATGCGGATGAAGCCGGGGCTGTTCTTCTTGTAAACCTCGATCTTCGTCGGCGGCACGGTGTCGGTGACGTGCAGCTTGCCGTCGCGGAACATGCGCTCCTCGGTGGCCTGGTCGGTGATGGGGAGGAAGCGGATCTCGTCGAGCTTCACGGCGGCGGCGTTCCAATGCTGCGGGTTGCGCACGATGCTGATGAACTGGTTCACCTCCCACTTCGCGAGCGTGAAGAGGCCGTTGCAAACGAAGTTTTCGGGTCGCGTCCACTTGCTGCCGCGCTCGTAGGCCTTGCCGTGCTTCTCGACGGTCGGCAGGTGGACGGGCATCCACGACGTGTGGTTCACCAGCGAGAGAAAATAGGGCGTGGGCCCGACGAGCGTGATCTGAAAGGTGTAGTCATCCACCACCTTGTAGCCGACCTGCGTGAAGTCTTTCAGCTTCCCCTCGTTGTAATCCTGCGCGCCCTTCACGACGTGGTGCATGTAGGCGTATTGCGCGGCGAGCGAGGGCTCCAGCATGCGCCGGTAGGCTTTGTGGAAGTCGTGCGCCGTCACCGGGTCGCCGTTGGACCACTTGGCGGTCTTGCGTAGGAAAAAGGTGTAAGTGAGCTGGTCGGCGGAGATTTCCCAGCGCTCGGCGGCGGCCGGCACGGGGTGCAAATCCTTCGGGTCCTGGCCGGTCAGACACTCGAACAGGCCCATCAGGATCATGTGCTCCGGCACGCCGGTGACAATCTGCGGGTCGAGGTCCGCCGGCTCGGCGCCGTTGCCGCGCAGCAGGACCATCTTGCCGTCCACGCGGGACGGCGCGTCCTTCACGTCACTCTTCGGGGCCGAGGGGGAAGCGACGGGAGCCTCTGACTTCTTGCAGCCAGCCAAGGTGCATGCGAGACCCGCTGCGAGGACGCAGAGCAATGGTTTCATGCGCCTAGCTTTGATTGCCGGACGCTCCCGTTGAAAGCCAAAACCAATCGCGAGGCAAACTGAGGGGATGAATCAGGAAGGCTGGAAGGCAGGAGAACGGGAGAGGTCAACGATCTGGGTTCGTTTCCTGCCTTCCTGCTTTCCTGATAACCCAACTTCCGGCAAGGTCTCGCGCGTGTCGCGATTGCCCTTCGAGCTGCTGCTGGCGCTGCGTTATCTGCGGCCCAAGCGCACGTTCGTCTCCGTCATCACGCTCATCTCCGTCATCGGGGTGATGCTCGGCGTGGCGGTGCTCATCATCGTCATCAGCGTGATGAGCGGCTTTGACAAGCAGCTCCGCGACAAACTGCTCGGCTTCAACGCCCACCTCCGCGTCATCCAGCCCGGCGAACTGCTGTCCAACCGCGAGGAAGTCATGGCCCGCATCATGGCCAACCCGCGTGTCAAGGGCGTCGCGCCCTTCGTGCAGGGCAAGGTGATGCTTGAAACCCAGCCAGCCACCGGCGGCTCGCTCGTGGATGCGCCCATCGTGCGGGGCGTGGATCCGCAGCGCGAAGGCGGCGTGAGCGACCTGCCCAAGAGCGTCAAGGAAGGCGCATTCGACCTGCGTGGCAACGGCCTCATCGTCGGCCGCGAGTTGGCGAACAACCTCGGCCTGCGCGTCGGCGACCGCGTGGAGATCTTTTCCCCGGCCGTCGCAAAGAAGATGCGCGACGCGATGAAACGCTCCGAGGGCAAGGGCTTGACCGAGGTCGTGCGCCCCGACGAATACACCGTGAAGGGCATCTTCGACGTGGGCTACTACGAGTTCAACGCGCAGGTGGCCGTCACCTCGCTCGCCAACGCGCAGGACCTCTACGAGCTGAACGACAACGTCCACGGCCTGCAAATCATGCTGCACGACCCGTATCAGGCCGAACTCGCCCGCGTGGAGTTGCAAAGCGCGCTGGGGCTCGACTATCTCGTGCGGACTTGGATGGATGACAACTCCAGCATCCTCAACGCGCTGCTGGTGGAGAAGAACGTCATGTTCTACCTGCTCTTCTTCATCATGATCGTCGCCGCGTTCGGCATCACCAGCGCGCAGATCACGTTCGTGGTGCAGAAGACGCGCGAGATCGGCGTGCTCAAGGCGCTCGGTGCGACCAATGGCCAGGTGCGCTGGCTGTTCCTGAGCCAAAGCCTCATCGTCGGCGTGCTGGGTGTCATCGCGGGCTTCGGCCTCGGGCTGCTGGCGCTGCACTACCGGAACAACTTTCTGGACTTCATGAACCGCGTAACCGGCTTCGAGCTATTCCCCCGCACCATCTACGCCTTCGACCGCCTGCCCGCGCTCATTGTGCCGGGCGACATCGCGATCATCTGCGGCGGCTCGCTCTTCATCTGCCTGCTGGCGGGGCTGCTGCCGGCATGGAACGCGGGACGGCTGCAACCGGTGGAGGCGCTGCGCAATGAGTGAACCACTCCTCCGCGCCACCGGCCTGCGCAAGACCTACCGCATCGGCGCGCGCCTCGTCGAAGTCCTGCGCGGCGTTGACTTCGTCGTGGAAGCCGGCGAGTTCGTGGCGTTGCGTGGCGCGTCCGGCGCAGGCAAGAGCACGCTGTTGCATCTGCTTGGTGGACTCGACCGGCCCAACCACGGCGAAGTTCTTTTTCGCAATCTGAGCCTAGCCGCCCTCACCAACAACGAACTGGCAATACTCCGCGTTCGCTGCGTGGGCCACATCTTTCAGGCCTACCACCTCTTGCCGGAACTTGACGCGCTGAAGAACGTCGCGCTCCCCGCACGGGTCGCGCGGATGGATGCTGCCGAGGCCGAACGACGTGCCCGCGAGTTGTTGAAACGCGTCGGCTTGGAACAGCGACTGGAGCATCGCCCGGCGGAACTCTCCGGTGGCGAGCAGCAGCGCGTAGCCATTGCCCGCGCGCTGGTGAACCAGCCGCAGTTGATCCTGGCTGATGAACCCACGGGCAACCTCGACTCCCACACCGGCGAGGAAATCCTGAATCTGCTCTGCGAACTCCGCACTGAACACCAGGCCACGCTCGTCATCGCCACGCATGATGCCCGCGTGGCCGCGCGTGCGCCGCGCGTGGTGGAATTGGTGGACGGGGCGCTGAAGTAGCCGCCCAAAGGATGACCCGCACGGAGCGCGGAGGATTCCGCGCTCCCCACTGCCGCTCAATATGGCAACGGGAACTTCGCCGTCAGCTAGCGCACGCGGGCGCGGACCATGTGCGCGGTCTCGACGTTCTTAATGTCGAGCAGCACTTCGGAGATCATGTCCGCGATGGCCGCCATCTCGGCTTCCCTCATGCCGCGCGTGGTGCAGGCGGGCGTGCCGAGCCGGATGCCGCTGGCCTGGAAGGGCGAGCGCGTCTCGAAAGGGATCGTGTTCTTGTTGGTCGTGATGCCGGCCTCGTCGAGCGCGATCTGGCTTTCCTTGCCTGTGATGCCGCGCGAGCCGACATCCACGAGCATGAGATGATTGTCCGTGCCGCCGGAGACGAGCCGGTAGCCGTTGCGGATCATCCCGGCGGCGAGCGCCTTCGCGTTCGCGGTGATCTGCTGCTGATACGCCTTGAAGCCCGGCTGGAGCGCCTCGTGGAAGCAAACGGCCTTCGCGGCGATGACGTGCATGAGCGGGCCGCCTTGGATGCCGGGGAAAGCCTGCGAATCAATCTCCTTCGCATACTTCGCCTTGCACATGACCAGGCCGCCGCGCGGGCCGCGCAGGGTCTTGTGCGTCGTCGTCGTGACAAAGTCCGCGTAAGGCACCGGGCTGGGATGGACGCCGCAGGCGACGAGCCCGGCGATCTGCGCGAGGTCCGCGAGCAGCATCGCGCCGACCACCTGCGC
>JBJTAU010000304.1:0-3780 GCA_046090965.1 Limisphaerales bacterium
CCTCGTGTCCATGTCGTACTCCGTGATGCGCACGACGACGCGCTGGCCCCGCTCGCCACGCCGCACCTGCTTCACGCACGTGTCCGGACCGGTTTGCCCGGCTCCGGCCTTGAAGTCGTAGGCGATGAAGCCGACCGTCCCGTTGTAGTAAGTGGCCACGAGCGACTGCGAGAGCGTGCGCGGCTTGCCTTGCGAAACCATGCTCGTCTCGTCCTCGTAGGCAGCCGTGATGCGGTCGCTGGGCGTGAGGCGCAAGCCCTCCGTCGCGAGCTGCTCGCCCTCGGCCTTGGTCGGCAGCAACACCGTGCCCGCCGCGTCCTTCACCTCGATCTCCGCGATGCGCGGCGCGGTGCCGGAGAACTTCTCGATGAACAACCGCACGTAACGGCCCGCCGCGTTCGTGAGCTGGATCGTCGCACCCGCGAAGTTGCCTGAGTTCGTCGCCACAATGCGCGTGCGCTGCTCGGCGGTGGAACCGGTGAAATTCGTCGTCGCCGCCACCGTGGTCCAGTCCACGAGGTTCGTGGAAACCTGCACGGCATACTCGACCGGCTTCTTGTCCTTGAAGAAACCGTCCGTGCTCCACGTGAGCGCGCCGAGCTTCGTGTCCTGCTTCAGGTCCACGGCGATGAACTTCGGCGCGCGGCTGTCGTTCAAGCCTTCCCAAGCGGTCTTCGGATTGTTGTCAATCGCGCGGACTGCTTCGTTGCCGACCGAGCGGTCGCTCGCGAAGATGTTCGCGGCAATCTCTACCGTCTTGAGCGTGCCGCGGAAGATGCCCGTGTGCGGTCCGGTCTCGGTGAGCGTGGCGGTGACCTTGCTGCCGCTCGCGGCGGAGACGAGCACCTTGATCGTGTCGGCTTCCTTGCTCACGTCGCGATCGGCGTCCTTCACTTGCAGGTAGATGTTGTTGCCCGGCTTGAGCGAGTTGCCGTTGCGGAACTCCTGCCGGAATTCCAAACCGACCTGCTTGCCGGCCTGCTGGCGCTGCTGGCGCAGGCGCTCCTCGAAGCTCACTTCTTCCTCGTCCTTGATTTCCGTCGCCGAAATCTTGAACTCCGCGTCCGACGCGAGGCGGATGTTCGAGCGCGGCGGCGCGATGGCGGTGAACTGTTTCTTGAAATCATCCGGGTAATCGTAAGTGATCGTGTCGCCGCCGTTGACCTGCAACACGCCGTCGCCGGGCTTCGCGTCGCCGAGTTCCGTCGGCAATTCAGCGCGGAAGAAACCCTTGCCCGCCGAGCCGCTTTCGAGCCGCACCACTTCGCGGTCGCCGCTGCTCGTCGTGACCACGACGGGCACGTAACTCTGGCCGCGACTCACGCCGAGATCGGCGTCCTGAATCACGATGTTCAACGGCAGGCCCGGCGGATGCCATTGCTTCGCGCTGCTGCCGATGAGGCCGATGCTGCGCAACAACATCAGCTCGTCGCGGAAGCGGTTCTCCTGCCCGTAGAGTTCGGAGAGACGGTAGAGAATGCCGTCCGCGACATCGCTCGACGGCGCGAGGTCCATCACGTTGCGGAAGCGCGCCTTCGCGTCCTCCGTGTCGCCGCGCTGCTGCGCGAGCACGCCGAGCAGGAACTCGCCCCGGCTCGCGGCGAGCTTGTCCTTCGACTTCGCCATCTTCTCGAAGACCTTCGCCGCATCCACATACATCTTCTGCTGCAAGTAACACTCGCCGATGCGGAACTGCGCGTCCACCGCGTCGGGCGTGTTCGGGAAGCGGTTCATCAGCGACGTGCACTCCGAGCGCGACAGGTCGTAGCGCAGCGTCTTGAAGTAGTAATCCGCGAGCGCGAGCTGCGTCTTGGCCTGCTCCTCGTCGGGCACAGCCTTCGAGTTTTCGTTCGCGATGATCCAGCGGCGCAAAATCTTCTCCGCCGTGTCGCGCGAGGCTTCGTCGTCGCGTTGCAGCAGGCGGTCGGAAACCCAGCGCAAGTAATCCGCCGGCACCTTGTCCTCGTGCTTCGCGAACAACGCCTCGTTCGCCTGGAACGCCTTCCACGCCGCGATGGGATCGCCGAGGCGGAAGCTCGCAGCGGACTTGAGCAAGGGCGCCCATTCGAGCTTCTCGTCAATCTCGGCGGCGGGGAAACCGTGCTTGCTGCTCAAGCTGAAGAGCGCCTGCGACGCCTGCGCGCGCAGCTTCGGGCCCACGCCGGTGAAGCGGTTCACCGCCGCACGCAGCACGAGGCCGGACAACTCGGGCTTGCCCAGCGACGCGAGCTGCTGCGCCCACGGGATGTAGTAATTGGCGAGCCAGTTGCCATCGTTCGGGTTCATGCCGACCGTGATGCGGTTCACGGTGTATGTGCAGTCGAAAGCCTTGCCCGTCTGCGCCTGCCGCACGAGCAACGCCGGCATCCAGTGCGCCTGCACCGCGCCGAGCGACGTGATGATGTCGTAAAGGAGCTGAACGTCCGCTGGTTTCGTGTCCTCGGGTTTCGCGGCGGCGACGGTCTGCAATAGCGTCTCGCCCCACTGCCACGGCACGCTGCCGGCCGTCCACGCGAAGTCGCCCGGCCGCGCGGCGGCGAGCTGGAGCGCCTTCGCGGCGGAGTTCGTGTCCTTCTTCTCCGTGAGCAGCAAGTGGCCGCGCAGGAGGTGAATGCCGCCCTGCTGCGGGCCGCGATTGGCGCGGGCAAGATACGCGTCGAGTGCGGGCAACGCCCAGTCCGCCGCGTTGGTGAACGAGGTCGCGATGGCGTGCAGCGTGGTCGTCTCGGCGGCCATGGGCTGCGCGCCTTTCAAGGCCGCGAGCAACGATTGCTTTGCGGCATCGTTCTGGCCGAGCGCGGCCTGCATCACGCCGATGCGGCGCTGGAAGTCCGGCAAGCTGCTGCTGCCCGGATACAACGCGCCGAGTTGCTTAAACTCCGCGAGCATCACGTCGGCCTGGCGGTTCTGCTCGGCGACCGTGAAGGTGTAGCTGCGCACGTGGCTCCAGCCATCGTAAGGCCAGTAGTTGCCGCCCGCCTGCGTGATGGTCGCGTCCACGAGCACGACGGCGTCGCGGTTCTTCGGCGCGCCGAGCTGGTTGGCGTGCAGCGAGAGGTAATACAGCGCGCCCGAGGCGCTCGGATACTTCGCGAGAATCGCCTTCGCCGCGTTCAAGCCCTTCTCGTAGTGACCGGCATTATACATCGCGGCGAGCAAGTCAACGCCGCCTTCGAGCGCGAGGGCTGGACCGCCTTCGAGGAACTTCAGCAGGAGCGCATCGCCGGTGGTGCTGGCCCGCGCCCACTGGCCCGCGTTGCGCGCGACCTGGAAGTTCGCCAGCGACTGCTTCACCAACTCGGACTGGCGCACCCGCTGCACGGCTTCGTTGAGCTTCTTGCCCTCACCGGCAACAGGCTTGAGCGTGAGGTGCGGCTTGAAGGTCGCGTCCACGGCGGCAAGGGCACCGCCCCACGGCACCGTGCGCGCGAGATACTTCTCCAGTGGTGCCACGAGCGCGTCGAATTTCGCCACGGACTTCGCACGCGTGTCTTCGAGCGCGGTCAGCGTCGCGTCGGCTTTGGCCTGCGCCTTGTCGAGCGCGTCCTTCGCGGTGGCGAGCGCCTTGTCAGCGGCTTCCTTCGCAGCGGGCGGCGTCTGGGCTTTCTTCGCGTCGGCGTTGGCTTTTTGGTGATTCGCCTTCGCGGTCTTGAGCGCCTCGGCGGCGTCCTCGCTGGCCTTGATGGCCACGGGCAAACCGGCGAACGCCGCATCCGCCGCCAGCTTCATGACCTGCGGGCCGAAGCTGGACGACCCATCGCGATCGAGGAACTGCGTGGA
>JBJTAU010000305.1:0-3232 GCA_046090965.1 Limisphaerales bacterium
CGGGCGGACAACGTGCGCAAGGACGCGGTCAGTTCCCGTAGTTGAACGGGTCGGAGAACTTCGGGTCGGTGGCGAGATTGGGGTCTGTGAGGGTTTTCAGGAAGGCCACCAGCGCGGCCTTCTGCGTTGGCGTGAGGTTCAGACGCAGCGGGGTGCCGGAGGCCGCGCCGTTGCCGGGCGGGACGCGCAGGGGCGGGGAGAGGTTGGGGTGCGCCACCACGCCGGAGTCGTAGAACTCCACGACCTGCTCCAGCGTGGCGAAGCGGCCGTCGTGCATGTAGGGCGCGGTCAGCTCGATGTTGCGCAGCGAGGGCACCTTGAAGAGGCCCTCGTCCTGCGGCAGGCCGGTGAGCGCGCCGACGCCCTTGTCCACGTAGGGGTTTTCGAGGCCGTTGTTGTTGATGGGCGCGCCGGGCACGAAGTTGTCCGAGCCGTGGCAGGCAGCGCAGGTGACGTGCGTGAAGCCGGCCTGGCCGAAGAAGATTTGCCGGCCCAAATTTTCCTGCGTCGTGAAGTTGGCGAAGTTGTTCGTCACGCCGAGGTCGTATTTGGAGCGCGTGGAGACGATGGAGCGGACGAACTGCGCGAGCGCCAGCGAGATGCGCTCCGACGTCACGTCCGGTGTGCCGAAGGTCTGCGTGAAGAGGTTCGTGTAGTCGTGTAGAACGGCTCGGCGGCGAGGCGGTTCGTCAGTGCCTGGAGCGTCATGCCCATCTCGACGCTGTTCTGGATGGGCATCAGGGTCTGGTCTTCCAGCGTCGCCGCGCGCTCGTCCCAGAAGAACTTCTTGCGCTGATACCAGCGGGCGTTGCTCAGGCCCATCGAGTTGCGGCCCGTCAACCTGCCGTTGAAGCCGGGGTTGAACGGGCGCGGGTCCGAGAAGCCGCTCGCCTGCTGGTGGCAGGACGAGCAGGAGACGGTCTGGTTGGTGGAGAGCCGTTTGTCGTAGAACAGCACGCGGCCCAGCGTGGCCCCGGTGTCCGTGGTGAGGTTGGTGGCGGGCATGGTGTCCTGCCCGAGGATGGGCTGGATCAGGAACTTCGCCGGCAGCACGGGCGCGGCGTAGTTGAACGGCGTTCCCGGCAGGAGCAGGGCGTTGGTCACGTCACTGGCGATGGTCTGGCGCGCGGGCAAATACACGGCGCGGAACATGAGGCCCGGCGCGGCGACCGGGAGGATGCCCTGCTGGAAGGAGCCGTTGTGCAGCTTGAGGGCGGCGATTTCGGTCCAGCTCGTCAGGTTGGAGGAGCTTTGCAGAATCCAGAGGGAATTCCCCGGGTCAGTGACCTTGACGGTGGCGATGTTCGCGCCCGCACCGGAGGTGATGCCCAGTGATGCCGCCGCCGGTTGGCCCGGTGCCGGGTTGACGGACGCCAGCCAACCTGCTGCTGCGACGGCGAGCGAGAGTTGACGCGGGAGCCAGTTCATCTTGTGGCTGCACAATGGCATCGTTACGTAAAGATAGTGTGAAGAATCGGGTGATCATCCGCAAATCGGCCTCAGGAAAAACCCGGACAGTCCCGCGCGCGGTCGGACCGGTCACCGCGCGCGCTGGACGGCGAGTTGGGCCTTCAGCAGGTAGCTCAACACTTTCACGCTGAGTTCCACGAAGACGACGGGCTTGGCGATGAGGTCGTTCGCGCCGCTCAGAGTCGAGCGGGCGCGGCTCTGGAAGTCGCTCAGGCCGGTGACGAAGATGACGGGCGTGTCCTTGTAGTTCGCCTGGGCGCGCAGCTTGGAGCAGACCTCGTAGCCGTTCATGCCGGGCATGTCCACGTCGAGCACGATGAGGTCGAAGTGCGTCGAGCGTGCTTTCTCCAAAGCCGCCGCGCCGTTCTCGCAGACCACGGCGCGCACCCCGGCCTTCTCGATGGAAAAGGTCACGGCGCGCCGGGAGATTTCCTCGTCGTCCACGGCGAGCACGACGGGATCGAATGCGTTGAGGTGGGGGAGTTGGCCGGCTTTCTCCAGTAGTGTGGAGATGAAGAAGAGCGTCTGGGTGGAGGTGCGCGTGGTGGAGACGTTGATGTTACCGGGTTTGTCGTGCATCTCCTTGAGCAGGGCCTCGTAGGCGGCGGCGATGCGCGCGATGATGTCCGCGCCGACCATGCCGGCGCTGCCCGTCAGCGCATGGATGCTCCGGTAGAGCTCGCCCACGGCGGCGATCTTGGCGGTGCGGTCCTCGGTCTTGAGGAAGGTCTGGTGCAGGTCGCGGATGCCCTGGCTGAATTGTGGGATGCTGGCGAGGAACTGCCGGCGCTGCTCGGCCTGAAAGGCATCTTCGTGACTCGCTGCGGCGGGAGCCGGCGCAGGGGTGGCAGCTTGGGGCGCGGGGGGCGCGGATGCGGCTGCCGGAGGAGCCGTGGCAAAACTGACGTTGGCGAGCAGTTCGGCGATGGTTTCGGTGAGTTTCTTCGGGCTGGTATTGGCCTTCGTGAGCACCGTGGTTGCGCCCGCTTGCCACGCGGCGTCAATGACGCTCGTCATATAGGCGTTGGAGAAAACGATGATCGGCAGGCGCGCCAATTCCGGGTTGGCGCGGACGCGGGTGAGGATGTCCAGACCGTTGAGCTTGGGCAGCATCAGGTCCAGCAGGACGATGTCCGGACGAAAGCCGCTGATGCGATCCAGCCCGGTCTGCCCGTCCTCCGCCACTTCCACATCGAACCCCTCGCCAGCGAATTTCTTCGAGTAGATGTTTCCGATGATCCGGTCGTCCTCGATGATGAGCAGTTTCTTCATGGAGTGAAACCGGCGGCGTCAGCGGCCCAGATGCTTTTCGAGGAAGGATTTGATCCGCGCGAATTCGCGGGCCACCGTTTCAATCTCGGTGGTCGCGCCATCGAGTTGACCGGTGTCCCCCATGTGCTCGAGCGCGCGCAGCGCGGGCACGACGCCTTCCATGCCGCAGGTGGCGTTCGCGCCGGCGGCGCTGTGCGCGACGCGGCGGACCTCGGGGGCCTTGCCCTCCGCAATCGCTGCGCGGAGCGTCTCAATCTGCCCGGCGGTCTGGGTGAGGTAGAGGTCCACCAGTTCGCCCAGGCCGTCGTCACCGCCGGCCAGGTCGGTGAGTTTGGCGATGTCCACGGGCGGAGTGTCTTGCAGGGAGGGAGCAGGGGTTGCCATGGCAGGAGCGGGGGCGGGCAGGCCAGCAGTGTTCGGCTTGAGGGTTAAGGTGGTGGTATTACCTGACGGAGGTGGGGCAGGCGGGGGATGAAGCACCTGCCCCCAC
>JBJTAU010000306.1:0-5019 GCA_046090965.1 Limisphaerales bacterium
CGGTCGCGGTCTCCGGCGGGCGCATTGCCAAAGATTTCTTCAGCGCCGTTGCCCGGCAGGCACAGGCGCGCAAGCAATCGCTCGCGCACGTTCACTTCTTCTGGGCGGATGAGCGATGCGTGCCCCCGACGGATACGGAAAGCAATTTTCGCAGCGCGGCGGAACTGCTCTTCCAACCGCTCAATTTGCCGACGACAAACATCCACCGCATCCGCGGCGAGGACGAACCCGAAGCCGCCGCGCGGACGGCCGAAGCGGAGTTGCGACAAATCGCCCCGGCCAACGCGGCTGACCAACCGGTGCTGGACCTCGTGTTGCTGGGCATGGGCGAAGACGGTCACGTCGCGTCGTTGTTCCCAGGCGAACCTGTGGCGGTGATCGCCTCGCCGGCCGTGTATCGCGCGGTGACGGCGAGCAAGCCGCCACCGCGTCGCATCACGGTGGGCTATGGCACGCTAAACGCCGCTCGCGACGTTTGGGTGCTGGCCTCCGGGGCGGGCAAGGAGCAGGCGTTGCGGGAGTCACTTTCGCCGATGGGGAGAACGCCGCTCGGGCGCGTGCTGCGAGGGCGGGGCCAGACCCTGATCTTCACCGACCTCACGCGCTAAACCGGGGGCGTGAAACCTCAGCTCTTGAACTCAGGGTGCAGGCCACCCGTGCGGTTGCCGTTGCTGGCAGAGATGAAGCCGAGCGTCAGCGCGCTGGGCTGGCCGCCTTGGAGCGAGAAGACGATCACGCGCTCCAAGATCAAACCGGGCCTCGGCTCCGAGCAAATGGCCACCAGTTCCTCCAAGGTCTGAAAGGGGACGTTAATCTCCGCATACTCCAGCACATCCGTGCGGATGAAGACCGCCTGACCGATGGCGTGTGCGGGAAGATTCATTGATTTCAGTGGCACCCTACACTTGGTCGGAGGCGAAGCAAGCTCGGAGCGCACGCGGTGCGACGGACCTACGGTAGCAGCACGATGCGGTAGAAGCGCAGGTCGCGGCTCCCACCGCCGCTGTCGGTGAAGGTGGCCGACCCGGTGGAAACCGTGTTGGTCACCACCGGCGTCCAATCGACCAGGTTCGTTGAGGATTCCAACCGGTAAGAACGGCCGTTGTCGCCCGTGACGATCATTTGGAACAAGCCGCCGGGTTGGAAAGTGGGCGGCGAAACCGTGAAGGGATTGAACACGGACAACAGGGCGGGACTGCTGGTGAGCGAACCCAGCGGGGAACCTACCACGCAGGCATAACTGCCGGAGTTGGTGAGTTGGAGGTTGGTGAACGCGAGGTTCGTGGCGGTCTGACCGGCCAGCGCGGTGCCGTTGAAGGTCCATTGATAAGTGAACGGCCCAGTGAAGGCCCCCAAGCCGACCGCGCCTACGGAGAACGATACGTTCGTGCCGACCAACGCCGACCGGCCCAAAGGCTGGGGCGAAATCGAAAAGGGCGGGATCACGGTGAGCACGGCATTGGAACTGAAGACAGAAGCCAAGTTGTTGCCGACGATCACGTCATAGGAGCCGGACTGACCGAGTTGGGCGCCGGTGATGGTGTAACTGGAGTTGACGGCCCCCCCGATGGGCGCGCCGTTCACACGCCACTGGTAGGTAAATGGACCGGCACCGCCCGCCGCGACGGTGAAGGTCACGTTGGAACCGAGCACGACAGTCTGGTTCGTGGGATGCGCGAGCACGACGGGCGGTGAATTGACGAACAACCCGGCGTCCGCGCTAAAGTTGGTCGCCACCGGGTTGCTGATCCGCACTGAATAAAGGCCGGCTGCCGAACTTTGCACGTTGGTGAGCGTGAGGATGGAACCAACCGCACCCAGAATGTCGCTGCCGTTGAACCGCCACTGGTAAGCGATGGGCGTGGTGGCGTTGGCGGCGAGGCCGACGCTGAAGTTGACGGTGGATCCTTGGGTGACGGTGCGACTGCTCGGTTGCCTGGTGACGGTTGGAGCCGTCAGAGGGGCCTGGTTGATATTGGTGAATGAGCCGTAGCAGGTTAAGCGTAACGAGTTCAGAATGCCGCCGATGTTGGCCGTGCGGTCCGAAACGCGGACGTTCCAAACGCCATCCGATAATTCTCCCCAGTTGCGAACAGTCATGTAGGTCCAGTCCGTGATGTCGCTGTTGAAGTCCGTATGACGCTCGGCCAACCGGCTGACGGTCCCACTGGGAGAGATGAGATCAATGGCAATCTGACCGCGGCTGGCGTGACTGACGTTGACCGTGAGCGTGACGTGTTCAAGGCGAAGGTTGACTCCGTTGAGTGTGAACGGAACAAGCACGCCGTTGGTGTCGTTGTCAGGGATGGCGAGACTAAGGTTGGTCCGCTGGTCGGCAAAACTGAGTTGCGCCCCCAAGTTCACCCAGTTCGTCGCCAAGGTCACCGCTGCACCAGCGTTGATCAACCCGGCACCGAAATCATGGTTAAAATGGAATCCGGCAGCGTTGGTGGACCAATCGGGATCAGTGGGCCTGTTCACGGTCGCGGAACGCATGAGCACTTCCTGAACATCGCGCCAACCAAGATTCGGATTCGCCTGAAGCAGCAACGCCACGACGCCGGCGACGACCGGCGACGCCGAAGAGGTGCCGTTAAACGTCGCGGTGTAATCGGGATCCGGGTATTCCCCAGGGGTAGTGCCGTTGTTGTAGCCATCGACGCCCACGAGGTCGGTCGTCGAAGTGCCTTGCGGCCGACCGCCAGGGAAAACATCGCCGCCTGATGGAGCCGCAATCACAAGGTTCGCTCCAGGTTCGCTGTAATCTGCTACCCGTCCCCGGTCATTCAGCGCCCCAACAGCGATCGTGTAGATCGAATTCGCGTAGCCGTCGTAGTTGGCGTTGTCGTTGTTTCCGCGACCGTTGCCCCCGGACCATACGAAGATTGTGCCCCGTCCGCCGCGACCGAAGGCGGTGCCAGCAGCCAGAGCCGCCGCCATTTGCGGTCCAGGGGCGGTTAAATTCTGCCCATTGTCTGCGGGTCCCCAACTGTTGTTGCTGACGAACACGACTGCGTTGCTGTGCAGCATGGCCGCGGCCTCCTGCGCATCCGAGGTGGGCGCGGCGATGAGCCGGATACCTACCAACGAAGCGGCATAGGCTACGCCTGAAACTCCCAAGCCGTTATCGCCCCGACCCGCCGCGACCCCCGCCACGGCTGTGCCATGATGGTCAAAAGCCACGTTGGGACTCGGGTCGTTATCGCCGAAATTGTAGTCATAGCCGAGGGCGAAGTTAACATTGTTGGTCAAGTCTGGATGCGTGCCCTGCAAACCGTCGTCCACAATACCGATGGTGACACCTGTGCCTCGAAACGTATTCCAGACGTTGGTTACGTTGATGTCCACGCCCGGGGTCCCGCCTTGCTGCCCGGTGTTCAGCAGGTGCCACTGGTTCGTGAATAACGGGTCGTTGGGCACGACCCGCTTGAACATCTGCCGCGCCAATTGCGGATCAGCGGACATCACGCCCGGTTGCACCCGGAGCCACTCGGCCAAATTGAGCGCCCCCGCTGTCTGCGCGGAGGCGAAAAGGAAGTGCCCGGGCAGATACGATAACTCCGCCCCGACTGTGGCTCCGCCAGCCGCCGCCAGTGGTCCCGGCTGCATTCCCGGTGCAAGGCGGACCAACACCTGCTTGGTCAAGATACGTCGCGTTGCCAAACCACGGGCCGCTCCAGCCTCGTAAAGCACCAACTCGACTTCGTTTCCGGTCGTCCTGGACAACAGTTCGGCATGCAAACGCACCGCGTCCACTTGTGCTAGACCTGCAACCGGAGCCGACTGATATGAGTCCCGGGTTCGAATCTGCACCTCGTCAAGTGCCACCTCAAAATTCCGGATTTGGCCGCCATCTTGCAAGGCGTAGGTGCTTCGGATCGGCTGTGCGGCCCCCCGAAACTCCCCCAGCAAAAACAAGACACCCAAAGCGGCCAAGCCGGCCCCCCCGCGCCACCAAGCTCTGTCACAGGAAATGAATCGGTGCATTTTGGGCTGATGCTAGGCTGCTTCGGGCTGCAAAGGCAAGCGGGGGAAAGACCTTAGCTGATCGGCGCGCCGGTCGGTTCGGCCTAGGCCGCCACCGCCGCCGGCTTCTGGCTCAACGCGTGGATCATGCTCTCGAAGATCAGCCGGCCGTCCGTGCTGCCCAGTAGCGGCTCGCACGCACGCTCGGGATGCGGCATCAGGCCGGCTACGTTGCGGCGCTCGTTGCAGATGCCGGCGATGTTCTCCAACGCGCCGTTGGGGTTGGCATCGTCGGTCAGTTCGCCCTGCGCGTTGCAGTAGTGCCAGAGGATCTGGCGGTTGGCTTTCATCTGCGTGAGCGTATCAGCGTCGGCGAAGTAGCAGCCTTCCCCGTGCGCGATCGGCACACGCAAGAGCTTGCCCTCAGGAATCTGCGACGTGAACGGCGTATCGTGCGCCACGGTCTTGAGGAAGACATGCTCGCAGCGGAACTGGAGCGAGCGGTTGCGGATGAGCGCACCGGGCAGCAGGTGCGCCTCGCAGAGCACTTGGAAGCCGTTGCAGATGCCGATGACCAACCCGCCGTTGTCAGCGAACTGCTTCACCGCCTGCATCACCGGGCTGAACCGTGCGATGGCGCCGCAGCGGAGGTAATCCCCGTAACTGAACCCACCGGGCACGATGACTGCGTCCGCTGTGCCCAGGGAACTGTCCTTGTGCCAGACCAGCCGCGCGGAATGGCCGAGCAATCGCGCCGCATGCACGGCATCTTGATCGCAGTTCGAAGCAGGGAATTGGAGGACGGCGAAGTTCATAGCAGCTTTCAGCTTTCAGCTTTCAGCTTTCAGCCTGGAGCAGCTTGAAGCTGACCGCTGAAGGCTGATCGCTGATCGCTCTACTCGATTTCCAACTTGTAATCCTCGATCACCGGATTGCTCAGGAAGCGGTGGCACGCCTCGTTGATCGCTTGCTGGGCGGCGGCGCGGTCGGTGCCCGGCGCGAGGTCGATCTCCACATACGTGCCGACGTGGACGCCCGCGACGCCCTGGTAAC
>JBJTAU010000307.1:0-5637 GCA_046090965.1 Limisphaerales bacterium
TACTCGGCGAGCGTGCGGAAAGCCTCGGTCTGTTCCAGCCACGGCACGGTCACGGGCCGGCGGAACAACTGGCGCAGCCCGGCATCCGCTTTTACGTCGGCGGGCACGGCATCCGGATCCGGAAAGATGGGCTGCGCGGCGATGGCGGCGGGCGATTCGCGGCGCGGGTTGTCGCTGGTGATGATCGTGTGGACGGGAAGTTTTTCAACCGAGGCCAAGACGCTCCTCGCGGCCCAGCAAGCGTTGAAGGGTGATTGGCAGAAGGTGGCGGCGTTTCTTAAGTTGCAGGCGGTCACCAACTACACGGTTGGCTCGATTGAAATTCGTGAGCTGCGACCGCGCGGTGATTACGACAGCAACCAACCCACGGTCGGCTATCGCCTCAGTCAGAGCGTGGAGGTGAGTTCCTCCGAAGTGGAACGGGTCGCGGCGTTGGATCAACTGACGGCGCAGTTGGTGGAGCAGGGTGTGCAGTTCACGACCTTGGCCCCGCGCTTCATCTACACGAAGGCAGGGGAGGCAAAGATCGAGATGCTGGCCGAGGCCACGAAGGATGCGCGCGCCCGGGCCGAGCAAATCGCCTCCCAGGGGGCGCGCTCAGTTAAGGAGCTGCGTTCTGCCCGCATGGGAGTCTTTCAAATCACGCCGCTCTACACGAAGCGCTCGCACTCGGACTGGGAGGGTGAAAACGACATGACCTCGCGGGAGAAAACCATTACCGCCGTGGTGAACGCGACTTTCTCGATGAACTGAAACCCCCACCTGCCATGAACCCCACCGACACCACCCAACCGTCATCCCGCCCGCTCCGCAATGTGGACCTGTGCCGCCGTGTGAGCGCGTTTCGCTCACAGCCTCCCATCGCCGCGCAGCCCATCTTTCCGGATGCGGATGCCGTGCCCGCCGCCGTAAACGCGGATGCCGGGCTGCGCCAGTTGTTCCGCCGGCCCGTGACCGTGCCGTGGCTGGAACAGACCGAGGCTTTCCGCACGCTCGCCGAGTAATGGACCCGCGCCCGCTTCAATTCGTCGCCGGGGCGACCGGGGGAGAAATCCTCCGGCGCACGGACGCGCCCATCCGGCGCGTCTGCACGGACTCGCGGCAGGCGCAGCCGGGCGACCTCTTCATCGCGCTCGCGGGAGACAAGTTCGATGGGCACCAGTTCATCGGCGAAGTCACGGCGACGGGCGTCGCAGCGGTGGTGGTGGAGATGAGTCGTGCGGGCGACTTGCAGTCGCCGCCGGCGCTCATCGCCGGCGCCAACACGCGCACGGGCTACGCACAGCTCGCCGCGCGGGATCGGCAGGCCGTTGACATTCCCCTCGTCGCGGTGGGCGGCTCGAACGGGAAAACGACGACGAAGGAACTCATCGCCGCCGTGTTGCGCGAGGGCGGTCCCGCGCTGTGGAGCGAGGCGAGCTTCAACAACGACATCGGTGTGCCGCACACGCTGCTGCGGCTGGAGCGCCAGCACACCGCTGCCGTGCTCGAAGTCGGCACGAACCATCCCGGCGAGCTGGCACCGCTGGTGAAACTCATTCAGCCGCGCCTCGGGGTCATCACGAGCATCGGGCGCGAGCACTTGGAATTCTTCGGCGACGTAAACGGCGTCGCGCAGGAGGAAGGCTGGCTGGCCGAGCTGTTGCCAGCGAACGGTGTGCTCTTCGTGAACGGCGATTGCGTCGAGATGGATGCCATCGCGGCGCGGACGCGGGCGCGCGTGGTGCGTGTTGGATTCGGACCGCGCAACGATTGGCGCGCGAGTGACGTGCGCCTCGATGAGCGCGGCGTCGCGTTCCAAGTGAGCAGCCCGCACGCGGCCTTCAGTGGCGCGTATCGCATCGGGCTGTTGGGGCGGCATCAAGTTTTGAACGCACTGCTGGCAGGGGCTGTGGGAGCCGAGGTCGGTCTGAGCAGTGAACAAGTCAGGCGGTCTTTGGCGGGATGCACCCCGCCAAAGATGCGCCTGCAACTTTGGGAAGCGAACGGCGTGCGCGTGCTCGATGACGCCTACAACGCGAACGCGGACTCGATGCTCGCCGCATTGCAGACGTTGCACGACTTGCCGTGCACGGGCCGGCGTGTGGCGGTGCTGGGCGACATGGCGGAACTCGGCGCGCACAGCATCGCGGCGCACGTCGAGGTCGGCCGGCGCGCGGCGGAACTGGGCGTGCACCGCCTGTTCGCTGTCGGCCGGATGGCGGGTCATCTCGCGGGCGCCGCGCGGGCCGCTGGGTTGAGCGCGGTGACGGAAATCGCGGAGGTCACGAGCGCGGGCGAGACCGTGCGGCGCGAGTTGCAGCCCGGCGATGTGGTGCTGCTGAAGGCTTCCCGCTCGACTCGTCTGGAGCGCGTCGGCGAGGTGATTCGGAGCGGAATCGGCGCCGGCGGGAAGCTCAATCCGCTCACCGCCCAACTGAACTGACCATGAATGCGAAGGCCGATCGACAGCAGCGCACCGCCAAACGGCTGGTGCGCGAATTGAAGGACAACTTGCGGATGCCGGGCTTTCTCGGGCGGCTGTGCCGCTGGGAGAAGCTGCGGCAGCGCAATGGACTGTTCACCCTGCAACACCGGCACGACTAGCGGATGATTTTTTACTTCGCCCAATGGCTACAAGAGCAAGTCGCAGGAACCGCCTGGGCCGACCCACTGTCGGCGCTGCGGGTGTTCCGTTACATCACCGTGCGGAGCGCCGGGGCGGCGATCTCGGCGTTGCTGATGAGTCTCTGGTTCGGACCGATGGTCATCGGGTGGCTGAAGGAGCTCAAGTTCGGTCAGGAGTATCTGGACAAGGCGCAGGAGGCGGGCACGACGGCGAACCAGGTCTTCACCAAGCGCGGCGTGCCGGGGATGGGCGGCATTTTGATCGTGCTGGTGGTGGATTTGACCGCGCTGATGTGGGCGCAGTGGAACGAGTTCATCGTGTTGACGCTGGTGTCGCTGCTCGTGCTGGCGGCACTGGGTTTCTACGACGACTACAAAAAGCTGACCGAGCAGAAAAGCGCTGGGGCGGCGGAAAATCTGAAGCTGATCGTGCAGTTTGCGCTGGCGGGCTTCATCGCGTGGATGCTGTGGCTGATGCCGGAGACCAAGGCGCTGATCACGGAAATCCAGGTGCCCTTCTTCAAGCACGCGGTGCTCACCGACGCGGCGTGGCTGGGGGCCATCATCACGGTCTGCGCCATCGTGGGCAGCAGCAACGCGGTGAACATCACCGACGGCCTGGACGGCTTGGCCATCGGTTGCACGCTCATCGTGACGACGGTGTTCCTGGTGTTCACCTACATCGCGGGCAACGCCATCATCGCGAAGTATCTCTTCGTGCCGTTTGTGCCGGGCGCGGGGGAACTCACGGTGTTTTGCGCGGCGATGATCGGCGCGAGTTTGGGGTTTCTGTGGTTCAACTGCCATCCGGCGGAAGTCTTCATGGGCGACACGGGCTCGCTCGCGCTGGGCGGCGTGCTGGGCATCATCGCGGTGTTGATTCACCAGCCGTTCGTGCTGGTGATTGCCGGCGGAGTCTTCGTGGTGGAAATCATCTCGGTCATCATTCAGCGGAACTGGTTCAAGTTCACGCGGTATCGCTATGGCCTGGGCCGGCGGGTGTTCGCGATGGCACCGTTGCACCATCACTACCAGAAGCTCGGGGCCTACGAGTCCAAGATCGTCACGCGCTTTTACATCATGTGCATCGTGTGTGCGGTGCTCGCGCTGGCGACGCTGAAGCTGCGGTGAATCCTTCGGTCTTTCGCGGCTAAACCAAAATGTTCCGACTCGAAAACAAAGACGTGCTGGTAATCGGCCTAGGACTGAGCGGGGCGGCGGCGGCGCGCCTGCTCGTGGCGCGCGGGGCGCGCGTCACGGCGATGGACAACTCCGACACGCCCGCGCTGCGGCGCGAGGCGGAGGAGTTGCGCGACCTCGGCGTGCGCGTGGAATTGGACCTGCGGCTCGCGCCGGCGGGGCAGTTTGACTTCGCGGTCGTCAGCCCTGGCGTGGCGCTGGACTCGCCGTTGGTGAAGGAACTGCGCGCGCGCGAAATCCCTGTCATCGGCGAGCTCGAACTCGGCTGGCAGCAGGCCGTCTGCCTCAACGTCTCCGTCACCGGCACGAACGGCAAAACAACCACCACTGAACTCGTCGCGCATCTGCTCACGCACTGCCACAAGCGCACGCTCGCCGTCGGCAACATCGGCCGCCCGTTGTGCTCCGTCGCCGACGAGACGAAGCAGCTCGATTACCTCACGCTCGAAGTCAGTTCGTTCCAGTTGGAGACCATCCGCTTCTTCCGGCCCGCCGTCGCGGTGCTGCTCAACATCACGCCCGCCCATCTCGATCGACCTCACACGATGGCCGACTACGCGCGGGCGAAGGCACGCATCTTCGAGAACCAGCAGCCGTTTGACTGGGCCATCGTGCAAACCGAAGCGCTCGCGCTGTTGCGCACGCTCGGCGTGAAGGTGCCTTCGAAGCTCATCACCTTCAGCGCGCAGAATCGGCGCGCGGACTTGCACCTCGACCGGTCGCTCATCATCAGCCGCATCGAGGGCTGGGTCGGCCCGCTGATTGATTTGGAGAAAACCAAGCTGCGCGGCCCGCACAACGCGGAGAACGTCATGGCTGCGCTCGCCGTCGGGCGGGTGCTGCGATTGCCGCTCGAAGAAATGGTCGCGGCCATCCTGAGTTTCACGCCCGGCGCGCACCGTTGCGAGCTGGTGGCGGAAATCAACGGCGTCAAATTCGTCAACGACTCGAAAGCCACCAACCTCGACGCGGTGGCGAAGGCGCTGCAAACCATGCCCCCCGCGCAGCCCGGCGAACCGAACGTCGTCCTCATCGCCGGCGGACGCGACAAAGGGTTCGACTACCACGACCTCGGACCACTTTTGGCGCAGCGCGTGAAGCACGCAATTTTGCTCGGCGAGACGCGCGAAAAACTGCGCGCCGCGTGGAGCCTCTTTACCCCTTGCACACTGGTGGATTCATTGTTAGAAGCGGTCAACGAAGCGGTTCGAAATGCGGCGTCCGGCGACGTGGTTTTGCTGTCGCCGGCCTGTGCGAGCTTCGATTTGTTCCGAGATTACCGCCACCGGGGTGAAGTGTTTCGACAAGCGGTCGGGCAGTTGCAGCGCACAAGTAATGGCGGTGCCGCCGCGGATGCCCCCACGAATGGGGGCGGACGGAAAGCCAGTTAAGACAGTCAACTCAGTCGCACGATAGACCGAAAAGATATTTACCGATTTCACCAAAAAATTTCGCCGGAGATTGGCCAGCTCCGGTGAGCCAGACAACGCAGCCACCAAAGACACACCACATGAGCACTCCAAATCCGATGAACCCGCAAGGCTCGCTCCTCGAGCAGAAAGCCAAGCGGAAAAATAACCTCCCCGTCATTGTCGCCATCTTCCTCGGCATTCACGCCGTGGTCCTGGGCGGTATCCTGATGGCCGGTTGCAAACCTGAACCCAAGCCCGAGGCAAAGCGATCCGCGCCCGAGCCGGTCTTGCCGCCCATTACCCCGCCTGCGGACCTCGGTTCGCCGGTCGCGCCAGCGCCAGGCACGCCGCCCGGCGGTGTCACCGCGCCGGGGACGTTGCCGCCGATCGGCATCGCGCCCGCCCCCGCGCCGGCTCC
>JBJTAU010000308.1:0-3073 GCA_046090965.1 Limisphaerales bacterium
TGGACATGGGGATGCATCGCACGGGCATTTCGCCCGGCCCGAAGGCGGTGGAACTCTACCGGATCATCGGCCGCACGCCGGGCCTTCGTGCAGCGGGCTTGCACTGTTACGACGGCCACAACCACGTGACCGACCTTGTCCAGCGCACCGCGCAGTGCGAGCGCGAGTGGGCGACGGTGGAAGGGTTGCGCGCGGACTTGAAGGCGGCGCAACTGCCGGTGCCGAACATCGTCGCGGGCGGCACGCCGACCTTCCCGATTCACGCGAAACGCGCCGACGTGGAGTGCAGTCCCGGCACTTGCGTGCTGTGGGATTTCGGCTACGGCACGATGTTGCCGGACATGGATTTCCTACCCGCCGCCGTGCTGCTCACGCGCGTCATCAGCAAGCCGGGCGAGAACCGCCTGTGCCTGGACCTCGGCCACAAGGCGGTCGCGGCGGAGAACCCGCACCCGCGCGTGAAGTTCCTCAACCTCATCGGCGCGGAGGCGGTGATGCAGAGCGAGGAGCACCTCGTGGTCGAGACGGTGCGCGCCAGCGAGTTCGCCGTGGGCGAGGCGCTCTACGGCATCCCGCGCCACATCTGCCCGACAGTCGCGCTGCACTCGTTCGTGACCACGGTCAGCAGCGACGGCCAGGCGGGCGAGCGCTGGAAGGTCACGGCGCGCGAGCGGCAGTTGACGGTGTAGCGCAGCTACAGGTGCTCGCCCGCCAGCAGGTCCGTCTCCTTCAGCGCGAGCTGGAACGGCGCGAGCGGCATCGGCTGGTCGTGATCCATGAAATCCCCGCAGATGCGGAAGAACTCGGCGCGCGTGCTGACGCGGCGGATTTGATGCAGGAACTTTCCCTCCGGATCCACGCCGAGGCCGACGAAATTCAGATACTTCTTCATCTTCTGAACCTGCGCGGACTCGCGGATGCCCGGCGTGCAGACCGCTTCGTAAAGCGCATGGACGTAGCCCAGCACGTCGCGCCCGCGGGGGCCGAAGAGCGGCTCGCCGCGCTGGTGCTGGCGGATTTGCGTGAAGAGCCACGGATTGCGGATCGCGCCCCGGCCGATCATCAGCCCGCGCGCCCCGGTGAGCCGCAGCACTTCGGCGGCCTTCGCGGCGGAATGCACGTTGCCATTCGCCAGCACCGGGCAGGGCAGCGCCGCGACCGCGCGAGCGATGTAGTCGTAATGCACTTCGCTGCGATACATCTCCAGCACCGTGCGCGCGTGGACGGTGAGCAGGTCCAGCGAGTGCCGCGCGAAGATGGGCAGCAACTCATCGAAGACCGCCGGCGAGTCGAAGCCGAGGCGCGTCTTCACCGTGAAGGGAATCGTGATGGCGGCGCGCAACGCGCCCAGCAGGCCATCCACGCGCGCGGGGTCGCGCAGCAGTCCGCCGCCCGCGCACTTCTTGTAAACCACCGGCGCGGGGCAGCCGAGATTCAGGTCAATGGCTGCCACGGGCAATCGCTCCAGAAACTTCGCCGTGCGGATCAGCGCGGGGATGTCGTTCCCGATTATCTGCGCCACTATGGGCCGGCCCGTGGCGTTCTCCTTGATGGCCTTCACGATCCATTTCTCCGGCGTCGAGACCGAGTGGACGCGGAGATACTCGGTCCAGTAAACGTCCGGCCCGCCGTAGCGCGCCATGAGCGTCATGAACGCGTGGTCCGTCACGTCCTGCATCGGCGCGAGCGCGAGGACGGGCGTGGAACCGGCGAACAGGCGGGTAAGCGCGTCGGGGCGGGGCGGAACGGTTGGAGCCTTGGTAAGCACGGAAGCCATTCAACGACGGTGAGGCTCTGACCGACCGCCATGGTGCAACTTCACGCGGACCCGCAAGCACGCGGGACAGAGGCAGTCCGCCGCCGGGTCGGCCGGTATGGGAAGGCGCGGGAGTTCCAGACACCAGCAGGTGTTCGCGGCGCAGTGCGCGAGGCACTCGAAGGTGGCTCCGCACTCGGGACAGCGTTTTGGTTCAGCGGGGCAGCTCATGGGGACCGAAGCCTCACGCAAAGGACGCTGCGGACGCAAAGGAGAAGGTGCTCGCAGCTTCCCAACCTTTGCGGCCTGCGCGGCCTTGGCGTGAGGCAGGCACAGGTTCAGAACGTGAACTTCACGCCGGCGTAGCCGCCGAGGCGCAGGGCGGGGTAACCGGCCGTGGATTCATAGGCCACATCGGTGAGGTTCTCGCCGCGCAGCCAGAGGGTGACGGTTTGATTCACGGCGTAGCTGGCTCCGGCGCGGAAGAGGCAGTAGTCCTGCCCGTGCGCCCGGGTGCCAGCGAAGCCGAAGCTGTCCACCCGGCCAGCAATCAATTGGCCACCTGCGTTCAGTGTGAGCGCGCTCGTGGCCCGCCAGGTGGCCGTGAGATTGGCCGAGTGGCGGGGTCGGCGCAGCAGTCGCGCCCCGGTGCTGGCATTGTGCGCGGTGAGGTAGGTGTAGTTCGCGGCGAGGTCGAGTTCCTTCACCGGTCGCCAGGTCAGGCTGGACTCCGCACCTTCCAACAACGCGCGGCTGAGGTTTTCGGCCCGCGAGGGGAGCGGGTCGGCGTAGGCGCGGGTGACGTAGTCAATCGCGTCGCTCAACTCCGTGCGGAACCAAGTAAGGCCGAGCGCGACGGTGTCGTTCAAGAGCGGTTGCCGCGCGCCAAGCTCGAAGGTGAGGGCGCGCTCGGGCTTGAGGCCGGGGTTGCCGGCAGATCGGAAAAACGCTGTGTCGTCGTATTCGTAGTAGAGGTCTTGCGCGGTGGGCACGGCCACGGAGCGGGAGATGTTGCCGAAGAGGACGGTCTGGCTGCCGGGCACGGTCCACGCGAGGCCTTGGCGCCACGTCAGCGCGGAGGCGTAGTCGGAGTAGGCGTCGTAGCGCAGGGCGTTGATGACGCTGAGGCCGGGAAGGGCTTCCCACTGACTCTGGCCAAAACCCGCGAGCGTGCTGGCGTGGGAGTTGATGCCGAGCGTGCCGAAGCTGGTGCTGGTGCGTTGGATGGCCTGTTCCTGCGAGAGCATGCCGCCGGTGAGCTTCGGCCGGTCGGTGGCGGGCAGGGTGGTTGGCCCGTCCGGGCGGGGGGAGAGGAGG
>JBJTAU010000309.1:0-10186 GCA_046090965.1 Limisphaerales bacterium
GCCAGACGTTCAGCGCGGAGGTCAGCGAGTTGGCCAGCCCCAGCCCAGCTTGGCGCAAGTGGGTGATCAGCAAGATGGAGAGCAGCAAATTTGCCCCGAGACAGAAGATGCTCACCTTCATCGGCGTCTGCGTGTCACCCAACGCGTAGAACGCGCGGGCGAGAATGTTCACCATCGAGAAGGCCACGAGCCCCGGCGCAAGGCATTGCAGCGCCAGCGCCGCGCGCTGAGTGGACTCCGCTCCGAACTCGCCGCGCTCGAACAGAAGCCGCACGATGGGTTCCGCAAGGAACAGCAGCAGCACGGCGGCGAGACTGTTGATGACGACAAGATAGGTCAGCCCCTGCCCAAGCGTCGCGCGGAACTCGGGAAGTTTCTTTTCCGCCGCCAGCCCGGACAGGCTCGTGAGCAGATACGTCGCGAGCGAGATGCCGAAGACGCCCTGCGGCAGCTCCATCAGCCGCACCGCGTAGCTGAACGATGCGACGATCACCGGGTCCACCCAGAACGACACGAGCTGCACGAGCGTCACGTTGAGCTGGAACGCCGCCACGCCGATGATGGCCGGTCCCATCTTCGTCACGACCGCGCGCACGGTGTCGTTGCCCCACGGCGTCACCCACGCGAGCCGCCAGCCTTCGCGCCGGAGGGACGGCAACTGAAATGCCGCCTGGGCCACGCCCGCCACCAGCACGCCAAACGCGAGGGCGAAGATTTGTTCGTCCAGCTTGGCCCCGAAACTCGGCGCGACCAGAAACACGCTGGCGATCATCACCACGTTCAGCAGCGCCGCGCCCAGCGCCGGGATGAAGAAATGCCCGCGCGCATTGAGCACGCCCATGAACACCGCCGCGAGACACACGAGGCCCATGTAGGGAAACATCACGCGCAGCAACTCCAGCATCAGGCGCGTCTTGGCATCGAACTGCGTCGTCGCGAGCGCGATGGACAAGCCCGCCAGCACGAGCGCGATGACCACGGCGGCGAAGACCAGCAGCGCAGACATCACCGCGTTGGCCGCACGCCACATCTCGGCTTCGCTGGCGGTCTTTTCCTTCTCCTTGAAAATGGGAATGAACGCCGCCGTGAGCGCGCCCTCGCCGAGCAGGCGGCGGAAGAGGTTCGGGATCGTGAAGGCCAGCGTGAACGCGCCCGCCACCCAGCCGTCGCCCATGAAGCGCGCGTAGGCCATCTCGCGCACCATCCCCAGCACGCGCGAGGCGAGCGTGGCCGCGCCCATCGCGCCGGAGGACTTGAGCATCTGCGACATGTGCCGCGAGGCTAGTTGGGAAATGGGAAAACGTCCAACGCTCAACGCTCAACGTCCAACTTCCAATGGCCGCGCGCGCTTCGTTGAGCGTTGAGCGTTGGACGTTGAACGTTCTCCTCTTTGCGCCCTCTGCGCCCTTTCGCGGCAAGTTCTCTCCCCGTTCTTTTCATGGCGATTCCCCGGCCCCGCTGCTACCGTCCCGGCAAAACCAAACCGCATGACCGAGGAACCCTATCGTTGGCTGGAGGCGGTCGCCAACCGCCGAGAATACGTCCGCGAACAACTCCGGGGCGGCTCACCCGTCTTCGCCGCCAGCCTGCCCGACGGCATCCTGCTGCTGGGCGTGGGCGCGGGCCGCTCGAAGGTATTCGAGCTGCACGACCGCCTCGCGCTCGCGGGCCTCGGCCACCCGGCGGACATCGTGAAGGTCCGGCAGGCCGCGATCGACGCCGCGCATCTCGAAGCCTTCACCCGCGCTCCCGAGGACGTGAGCCTGCGCCGCCTCGTGAGCTTCGGTCTCAGCGCGCAGCTCAAGCAGAACTTCGAGCAACTCTTCACCGCGCCCACGCTCGTGGAACTGCTCTTCGCCGAAGTCGGCAACGAACCAACTCAAGACCTGCTGGCCAACGTGCATTTCGACGGCTCGTTCCAACTCCTAGCCGGCGGTGTGGCCGTCGCCGCGACCACGCCGGAAGCCGAAGCCGCCGCGAAAGACTGGCTCACCAAAGCCATCGTCGGCCAGACCGACCGCGCCGCCGTCGCCGACCTGCTGCTGCAAGCCTGGTGGGTGCTGACGGAGAACAAGTCGTTCACCGACGCGCTGCCGGCGGAGGCAGCGCGGCGCGAAGGGTGGAAGAAGGCGGTGAGTGGGAAGACGGTGGAAGCGGGGTGGCTGGCGCGCAGTGATTCGGCGCGAGCCAGATTTGTATCCCTTGCCCAATTGGGTGCTATCGTCTGATGCCCAGATGAAACAGACCTTGCCTGAGTATCTACAGTGGCTGTCTTTTCGATTGCACATCCGACCTTGCCCGCCAACTAAAGTCGTTTGTTTTGACATCTGTTTCCAAAACCAGAGTTCAAGAACACAAGAATTGGAGTTTGCGAATGCCGCCCGCAGCGCCGAACGGGTCGGATTGATATTCCTGGATGAACAGCGAAGACGTGTCGAACCCTTCGTTGAAATTTACGGCAAGCCTGGGCCGGTGCCCGAGCGCGAAAGGCTGCATCAGATTCCGCCAGGTGCCACATGGACTTACACGCTTGAGGGAAAATACAGCAACGGAGAGCTACACTTCGGTGGAGCCGCCGCTTACAAACTTACGCAGGGTGCGAGCTACTCAGTTGGCTTTCGGTATTGCTGGGTCATGTCACCACTGGTGAGTTGGCGACCGACTGAATAGCTCCGATTGTTCCAGCACCTCGTGGCAAACATTTCCGCCCGAACTCCCGCTTGTCTTCCCCCTCGTTCCGCCTAGATTGCCGCCATGAGCGCCATCGAAGTCATTGAGGAACGCATCAAGCAGCTTCCCGCTGCGGAAGTGGCCGAGCTGCGCGACTGGCTGGATGACTACCTAGAGGACTTGCAGCCGCTTTCGCCGGAGTTCGTTGCCAGCATCGAGCGCGGGCAGCGCGACTTGAAGGAAGGCCGAGTCCGGGTCGAAAACCACTGACCGACGTGAAGCAAGCGACGGAGGTCTATTCCCGCGAGTTCGACCAAATTTTCTTCTCCCTCCCGACAGACATTCGGCGGCACATCGTTGCCAAAATTCGGGAGCTGGGTTCCCGCCTCGAAGCGTTTCCCCACCAGCGTCTGCAAGGCCGGCCTGAGTTCCGCCTGCGCGTCGGCGACTACAGGGTGATTTACGAGTTCGACGCGGCCCGAAACATTCTTTACCTCGTCACGCTAGGAAACCGCCGGGACGTGTATCGTTGAGCGACGGCCCGAACGCCTCCTCTTCTTTCCCCTATCGTTACGCCTACAAGCCATCGGACTTGGCTCAAAGCGTCAGAGTATATTCACTATAGAGTGGGACACGCCAGTCTCCCCTGGTGCTCACCTCGTGCCCACTCCCGCCAGATCACTTGTTCTTCGCAGCCGGGGGCGGGTCTTTCGGCGGCGCGAGGAAGAACAGGTTTCCGTTCGCCTTCGTCTTGCGCGCGAAGACTTGGTCCGCGCAGGTCACGTAGAGCACGTCCATGTTCGGCCCGCCGAAGCCGCAGCTCGTCATGAACTTGCCCGTCGGCTTGGGCAGCACGCCGCTCATGCGGCCCGTCGGGTCGAACACCTGCACGCCCACCGCGCTCGCCACGTAGTAGCGGCCCTGCCGGTCGCTCGTCATCCCGTCGCCGCTGCTGGCGGTCTTGTAAACCGGCGAACGGCCGTCGGGGCTTTTCGCGTTCACGTCCACCTCGGTGCGCAAGGTCATGTAAGGCTCCTTGTGCGCGAGGCCGCCATCCGGCTGGATGCGCATGGCCCAGACGTGCTGGCCGCGCGAGTCCGACACGGCGAGCGTGCCCTGGTCCGGCGACACCGTGATGCCGTTGGGCGCGGCGATGCCCGTGTCCACGGCGCGCTTCTCGCCGGTCTTCGGGTTCACAAACGTGATCTGCTTCTTGCCCGTCTCGGTGAAGTAAACGTGCCCCTTGTGCGTGACCACCAAGTCGTTCGGCTGCACGTCCTCGGCGATGACCGTCTTCTTGCCGCCGGGAAACTCGAACGCCACGAGCTGCTTGTCCTTGCCCACGCAACCGTAGAGCCGCCCGTCCGGCCCCCACTTCAGACCGCTGCACGACGTGCCTTCGAGGAACTTCGACTTCTTGCCGTCCGGCGCGATCTTCCAGACCGCCGGCGGCGTGCTCCGCATGTCGCTGAAGTAAAAGTTGCCCTGGTCGTCCGCGCACGGCGCGTCCGTGAAACCATGCCCCTCGGACACGAGCTTCCAGCCTTCGCCCTCGATGAGCAGCATCGAGAGCGGCATGTCCTGCGAGTGAGCCTTGAGCGTGAGCAGCGCGAAGCCGAGCAACGTGAGCGTCCAGTGGTCGAGTCGTTTCATGTGTTGGTGAAACTATTTGCCACGGATTCGGTGCGGAGGAAACAGGTATCTTCGCGGACACCGGCGGGGACGGCTGCCCTCGCCGACCAACCTCAGCCGGAAGCGGGGCTTCGGGCTGTTCCCCCGGAGCGCCGCCATCTATCATCCGACCATGCAACCACTCCGTCGCCACTGCGTCGCGCTCGTCCTTGCTGTGGCCTTGCTTGCCTCGCAGTCGCTTGTGGCAGCCGATGCGCCCGCGCGCCGTCCGCTGCGCGTGTGCCTCGTCTCCGGCTCGCAGGATTCCAAGCCTTACAGCACGGACGACTCGCTCGCCGCGCTGGCCCGCTATCTGACAGCCGAACATCAGATGACTTGCACGTTGCTGACGTGGGACGCCGCGAGCGCGGGCTTCAAGGACATTGAGCAACTGTTGGAAGCCGATGCCGCCGTCTTCTTCGTCCGGCGCAAGACACCGAACGCGCACAACCTCGACGTGCTGCGGAAGTTCTTCACCTCGGGCAAGGGCTTCGTCGCGCTCCGCTCCACCAGCCACGCGTGGGAGAACTGGCCGGACTTCGACGCCGAGGTGCTGGGCGCGAAATACGGCGGCGCGAAGGGCGGCAACTTCGGCAACGTGGAGAAGCTCACGCGCCAGCCGCACCCCATCTGGGCTGGCACCGAGGACTTCGACACCAAGTGCGACATCTACCGCTACGGCCCGGTCGCGCCCGATGTGCAGGTCCTGATGAGCGGCGAGAACCAGAGCGGCGTCATGCCTGTGGCGTGGACGCGCGTGCATCGCGGTGCCCGGCTTTTCCACCTCGCACTTGGCTACGCCTACGACGTGGAGAAGCCGTCCTTCCGCCGCATCGTGGCGAATGCCCTGCGGTGGGTGAGCGAGAAGTAGGTTCTTCAACCCGCGATCTCTTGGACTGCGGCGGCTTCAGCACTGCGTTCGAGCGCACCCGAAACACTTTCACCCTCCGAACCGCGCCCGGCATCGCCCCATTGCGCACAGGATGGGGAAAGCTTGCCAGCTTCGTGCGCTCTGTTCCTTGCGCTCGTTCCAGCCCTTTCCTACGCTCCGCAACAAGTCATCCGCCATGAAACCTCTGCTTGCCTTCCTCATAGTTGCTTTGTCAGTCACTCTGCCGATCTCCGCGGCCGTAGCCCAGTCCTCCGTCCGCACCCGCGTGGACGCGGAACTGCCGCGCCTGCTCGAACTCTACAAGCACCTGCACGCCAACCCGGAGATCTCCTTCCAGGAAGTGAAGACCTCCGCGCGCATCGCGGACGAGTTGAAGCAAGCGGGCTTCGAGGTGACCACGAAAGTCGGCGGCCACGGTGTCGTCGGCGTGCTCAAGAACGGCCCCGGTCCCACCGTGCTGGTCCGCACTGACCTCGACGGCTTGCCGGTGCTCGAAGAAACCGGCCTGCCCTACGCCAGCAAGACCCGCACGAAGGACGACAAGGGCAACGACGTGCCCACCATGCACGCCTGCGCTCATGACATTCACATGAGCTCCTTCATCGGCACTGCGCGCGTGCTCGCGGCGTTGAAGGACCAGTGGAGTGGCACGCTCGTCTTCATCGGGCAGCCGGCGGAGGAGCGCGTCGGCGGCGCGAAGGGGATGCTGGCCGCCGGGCTTTACACGCGCTTTCCGCGCCCGAACTTCTGCCTCGCCCTGCACGCGGCGAGCGATCTGCCCGCCGGCGTCGTCGGCCACCCCGAAGGCTACGCGCTCGCGAACGCCGACACCGTGGACATCACCGTGCGCGGCGTCAGCGGCCACGGCGCGTGGCCGCACACGACGAAGGATCCGATTGTCCTCTCCGCACAGATCGTCCTCGCATTCCAGACCATCGTGAGCCGCGAGACTTCCCCGACCGACCCAGCCGTCGTCACCGTCGGCTCCATCCACGGCGGCACCAAGCACAACATCATCCCCGAGGAAGTCCGGCTGCAACTCACGCTCCGCAGCTACTCGGACGAAGTGCGCGACGCCTCCATCGCCGCGCTCAAGCGCATCGTGCGCGGCCAGGCGCTCGCCGCTGGCATCCCCGAGAAGCTCCTGCCCATCGTGGAAGTTTCCGAGGAAGGTGCGAAGTCCACCTACAACGACCCGGCGTTCACCAAGCGCGTCATGGGCGCGATCGGCCGCTGGGTGGGCGAGGGCAACGTCATTGCCAAGGCCCCGGTGATGGGCGCGGAAGACTTCGGCCTCTACAGCCGCGTGGAGCCGCGCATCCCGGGCTGCATCTTCTGGCTCGGCACCATTACCAAGGAATCCGTGGCCGAGAGCATCAAGACCGGCAAGACCCTCCCCTCGCTGCACTCGAGCAAGTTCGCCCCCGTCCCCGAGCCGACGCTCAAGACCGGCGTCACCGCGATGAGCGCGGCGGTGCTGGAGTTGGTGGGGAAGAAGTAGGTCCCCAGCGGTCCAACTTTTACTCGGGCCTAGCGTGGAAACCGATCTCCCGTTTCGGAGGTTCTGGCGGCGGTGGCGGAGGATTCAGGATGTCCATCGCACGCCGGAGCACCTCGACGATGGCCGATTCGTGAACGTCCAGCCGCGCGGTGAGCTTGTGCTCCAACTCTGCGAGTTGACGCGCCAGTTCCGCGTTTCCGCCAAGCAACGCGCGCATCTTCACGAATGCCCGGACGACGAAGACGCTCATGCGCACGGCGCGCGGGCTGTTGCGGCCATTGGCCGCCATGACCGCGCCAATGACCGTGAAGGCCCAAGGCAGTGTGCGCCGCCCACCGTGCTGGGAACTTGATATCGCAGATTGCGATATCAAGTTGAGCAGCTCCTTCCGCGTGAGCTGGAACATGAAGTCGCGGGGAAAACGCTTCCGGTTCCGTTTGACGGCCTCGTTGAAGCGGAACGTCGGCACGCCGAAGATGGCCGCCAAGTCAAAGTCCAGAATCACCTTTTGGCCGCGCACCGTGCGGATACGGGCTTCGATTTGAAGGGCACGTGTTGGCTTCGTGGATTTGGTTGCCATACAGGCTGGTGACGGAGGGCTGGTGTGGCTACGCGGCCAACTCGGCAAGCGTGGCCTCCGCGTCCGGCGGGTTCCACCACACCTTCTTTCCCGCGTCCGCCGCCAGCACGCGGGCGGCGTTGTAGCCGCAGAGGCCGGTGACGTTGCCGCCGGGATGCGTCGAGCCGCCGCAGAGGTAGAGGCCGGGCAGCGGCGTGCGGTAGTGGCCCGCGCCGGGGAATGGGCGGTTGAAGCCTACCTGTCCGTTCGCGAAGGAGCCGACCAGCAAATCGCCGCCCGTCATGTTCGGCAGCGTGCGCTCGGTGTCGAGCGGCGAGCGGGTGAAGGAATCGAGCACGCTGCCGGCGAGGTTCGGCGCGAACTCGGTCCACGTCGCCAGCAGGTTGCGACCGTGCGCGGCCTGGGCGGCGTCCCAGTTCCGCGCGTCGCCGCGAAGCGCGTAGGGCAGCTTCTCCCAGAGGAAGGCCGTGTGCTGGCCGGGCGGCGCTTGCGTCGGATCGAAGAGCGTCGGGCACGCACCCCACGCGACGGTCGGCGGAATCTCGCCGCGCTCGTGCGCCGCGACGATGTCGTGGAACTGCCCAAAGCGCTCCAGCCCGACGATGAACATGAACGCGCGATCCAGCTCAGGTCGCCGTGCGGCAGCCGCCCAATGCGGCGGCTCGCGTAGCGCGACGTTCAGCGCGAAGAGCGGGGCGAGCAGGTTGTATTGGAAGCCGGCGGCGTGCGAGCGGACTTCGGTTGGCACGGCGTCGGAAGGCAGGAGCTCTAGGAAGGTCTGCTGCGGGTTCAGGCCCGACGCGATGAAGTCGGCAGTGAGTTGTTCGCCGGTGCTGAGTTCGACACCGGCGGCGCGACCGTTGCGGACGAGGATTTGCTTCAACTCTACGCCGCACCGGATTTCGCCGCCATGTTCCGTGATGTCCGCGACGAGACCGCGCGCGAGGTTGCCCGAGCCGCCCACGCACATCTGCGCCTTGGCGGGCGAGGCGAGCAGCGCGGGGATGGCGTGGCCGAAGCCGGGCTGCCGCAGGTCCACCTCGCGCAGGCCGTTGAAGAACAGCAGGCCCGCGCGGATGGCGTCGTGCTCGAAGTGCTGCGTGACGAACTCAAGCGGCGAGAGAGCGGAGACTTCCAGCAGACGACGGCCGAGCTTGGATTGGGAGAGAAGTCGCCGCCGTTTCTCCGGCTCCAGCGGCGGCGATTGCGCTTCGGGAATCAGGATTTGCTCGACGATGGGGCGGAACTGCTCGGTCCAGCGGCGCAGGGCGTCGGCGTCCCGGCGCGAGAACCCGGCGAAGGACGCGGCGGTGCGCTCGAAGTCCGTCCACCACTCGAGCGCACGGCCGTCGCGGAGCAGCATGGCCACGTTCAGCTCCGGCTCGAGATAGCGCACGCCGTGGTGGGCGAGCTCGAGATCGCGGAACCACGGCATCCGCGTGATGGCGCGGTGGAAGAACGAGTGCGGGTGATGCGTGAAGCCGGGCAGGCGAGGGTTCGCCATCGTGCGCAGCCCGCCGCCCGGCTCCGGCGCGCGGTCGAGCACCAGCGTGCGCAGGCCGCAGCGCGCGAGGTAGGCTTGGAGCACGAGCGCGTTGTGCCCGGTGCCCAAGATCAACACGTCGAAGCTCATTTCGGTTGCTTGATGTTTCGCGTTTGGCGTTTGGGGTTTCGGGTTGGCCGACGGCAAACGAACTACTGCATTCAACTCGAAACCCAAAACTCAAAACCCGAAAACGCTTTCACCCGATCTCCGGCCCGGCGAGGGCGAAGACCTTCTGTGGATCTCCGGGCCATTTGTTTTCACCGAGGAACATGCGGATGAGCGGACGCTGCGGTGTGAAGCCGAGGCGCTGCGCGAGTTCTACCGCGCATGCGTTGGCATCAGGGATGTCCCAGAAGATGGGCTGGTTGGGTTGAGCGGCGAGGAAACTCTTTATCAGCAGCCCGGCGGCCGCGATAGATTCGGCGACGAGTGGACCAAAGTAGCGGGCGCGTGCTCCCTTGCGAAGGATACCGAAGGCATTCACGCGCCGCTTGGGTGTAACGCCGACGAGCGAACGGGAAATTTGCCACGTCATGCGTCGGACCATTGGCCAACGGATGACCCCGAAGGCCTCGACGTCGAGAACCTGCATCGCCTCCACATCGGAATCCCGCCAAGCGCGCACCCGATACTTCATCGGGTTCCCCGGCAGCTCCACGCGGCTCGTCTCCCACCGCCGCAGCGTCCACTCGTCCTTGAAGCCCAGCGTGTCGTAGAGCGTTTTGCCCAGCGGCGTGGCGTCGAGCTTGATGCAGGCGACGCGCGGCTTGAGGAAGGCGATGCAGTGCTCCAGCAGCGCGCGGCCGATGCCCCGCCGCCGCGCGTCGGGATGCACGAGCACCATGCCAATCCACGCGACCTTGTCTTCGTAGATCGTCGTCGTCGCGGTGCCGACCGGCTGGCCATCCCACTCGGCGACGAAGCAGCCGTCGGGTTGGTGGTTGAGAAAACGCATCCAGTCATCGGGCGTCTGGTTCCACCCCGCCAGCGCACGCAGCGAGTTGGCGAATGCGAAGTCCGTCTTCTGGAACAGCCGGATGCGGAGGGAGCTCACACGGCGAGGCTAACGACCAAGCTCAGCGACGGCCTCGGCGGCGGCTGTGGAGCGCACGGCGCGCTCACGAACTCCCGCGACGCCCGAACGGACGGCGGAGAGGCCGTTCGCTGTAGCGCTCTGGTTAGGCCACGTCGTCATGCCAATGTCAGCGTCTCTCGAAATCAAAATCGTAGCCTTTGCCCCCGACAATGATATCGAAATCCACTTCGTTGGTTCCGTCGAAACGCACGGAGTAGGTGGCTGCGTTCGACGCGATTCTACGTTCACGC
>JBJTAU010000310.1:0-3272 GCA_046090965.1 Limisphaerales bacterium
CCGCCGCCGGAGGGCTGCATGAATCCAAAAGCTGCGAACATCGCGTCGAAGGCGACAGTGAAACCAAAATTGTAAAGCCGCCCACCGAATGAAAAATCGTGCAGTTCTGATTGGAGTCGGCGTCCCCGCTTTCTCAGTGGCTACGCGTTCCGATGGAGCCACTTCACTCACAACGGAGTCCCGAGAATGCGGGTGAACCGCTGGACTGACGCAACGGAGGAATGGGCAGGCTCCAATTGGCGTGAGCGACCACCTACAACGGTAGGGGGCGCAACGCCCGGCTGGATTTGGTGGCTATCGATCCCTGCCGGCGGTGTTATTTGGTTCGTGCTGCGCCCTAAACCTAAACCCAACTACCGCCTGCCCGGCACAACATACGGCAACAACGCGCCTGACAAGCGCTCCCCGGAAGGTTCCTAGTTCATGCCACGGTCGCAGCAAAAGCGCGGACCCTGTCGGGAGCTTTCAACAGCTAAACTCGACCCGCGCGAGTGGGATTTCTCCTCCGTGGAGCCAGACGAGGTTCCTTTTTGCCTGCTCTACGAACTCGCACGCGAGTCCGCCGCTGTGGAGAAACTCGTCCAGCAATGGCGGGAGTGGTCGCGGCAGGCGGAAGCTTGGAACCAAACGCACGGCAGGAAGAGCGAACGAGGCCAGTGGATTGTGCCAGACGGAAAACGATTCGACCCCACAGGCGAAAAGCAAAGACCGATTCACGAAGCGGCGGCCAAGTTCATTCCGAAGATCAACTACCCGTTCAGCAACGATGCGCTGCCTATCTTGATTCTCGCATTCGGTCGTAACGAGTGAGACACAAGGCCGTGGAAGCTTCTGAGCGATGACGCCCGCGCCGAGATCAGACGTTTGTTCAGTGGTCCACCCGCCGTGTGGACAGGCTACGGCTTTGAAGTTCACAAACTCCACGAAGCGCTGAGAGCGGGAAAACTAACAACCGCGCCCGGTCGGGTCTTGGAAGATGCCTCGTGTTTTGACGACAAGGGCCGCGAGTTGGTGTTGGTCGTGATTGACTGGCCGGGTTTCAACGACACCGCCATCAAGCAGGGGTTGAACAAGTGGTGGACCGAGAAGGAAAAACCCCTTCGGCCGGCGCCGCCAGTGAAACGAGGGCAGGGCGTTCGTCATCGCAAAGGGTTGAACGCGATGCTTGAAGACCTCGGCTTCGCAAGGCTTCGCGCCCGCTACACGCCGAAGCAGGTGTTCCGGCACGCACGCAAGGCATGGGGTCGCCTACTTGCTGACTCGGAAAAATACGGGCACTTGAAGCCAGAATTCACCAAGGAAACGCTTCGTGCTTACGAGGACGCCATTCGCAGCTCTAGCAACGGCGTCTGGAAATACTTCGCAGAAGTTTTCGACTTCGATCACCTGAAGCCGAAATCGCAGCGCGAGTTTGAGGCTCGTAAGACGCGCACCGGGCCACCCAAGGCTGCGGCGTCAAAAGATTCATTTGGCACCGGTTAGATTCCACATGGCGCAGCACTAAGCTGCTGCATCTTGAAACGTGAATCACATAACGACACCGGGAGCGTAACACTCACCTTCACTGCGGGCTTGACCTTGCCTCGGAAACGCTTGCCCTCGCTTAAACAGCGAGAGCGAATCGGAATCAGGTGCTCGCTGCGAATCAGTGTTACTGGGCGTCTCACCATTGCCACTTCGCGGAGAACCTGGGCCTGGCTGATTGCGGCTGCGGCCTTGCTGCTTTCCGGCGGCCCTTTGCCCCTCGCCGAATCGCCGCGCACCACCGGCTCGTTGGGAGGCGGAGCGGCCTTTCCATCGGTGACGAAACGCTTGACCAAATTCCTGCGGCCGTGAGTTAGTGCGAGCCATTCAAGCTCCACCATCACCATCGCTTGGCTTATGTCGCGCCTAGCCCTCCTGCTCGCCCTGGCTCTGCTATCCGCCACCGTGGCTCGCGCCGCCATCGAGTCCGGCCCCGCCGTGGACAGCACGCTGCCGGAGTTGAAGGCCGACGCCGCCGCGGGCGATGACGCGGGCAAGAAAGTCACCTTCACCACCACGCGCACGGGCAAGCCCACCGTTTATGTCTTCGTGCGCGGGGACAAGTTCGACCGGCCCATCGCCCGCTACCTCAAGTTCCTCGACAAGGCCGTCGCCGAGCTGGGCAAGGACACGCACGTCGTCGCCGTGTGGCTCACCGACGACGTGGACAAGACCCGCGAGTATCTGCCCAAGGTGCAGCAGTCCATCAAGCTGGAAGCCACGATCTTCGCGTTCTACGCGGAAGACAAGGCCGGCCCGAACGCCTGGACCATCAACGACCGCGCGCACGTCACGACCATCGTGACCGACGGTGCGAGGGTGAAGGCGCGCTTTGCCGAGCAATCACTCAACGAGACGAACGTGCCCGAGGTCATCGCCGCGCTCAGGCCGCTGGTGAAGTGATGCCGGTGCTTCCGCCGCCCGGCCTCACTTCACCAACCGACTGGCCTTGGAGCGGCCGCCATTCCAAATGTCGTATTGCGGGTCGGCGTATTGGCGGAAGAAGGCGTCGAGGCGCCGGGCCAGCTCCTCGCGCTTCGCCTCGGTGCCGGGCTGGTGCGGCAGCCAGATCTCCGGCCACTTCCCCAGTTCACTTCCCCTTCAGGCCGAGGAGGAAGGCGAGCAGGTCGTTCAGCTCCGCCGGCGTGAGGGCTTCATGGAAGTTCGCGGGCATCAAGGAAGTCTCCGTCTCGCGGCGCTCTTTCACGTCCGCCTTGGACACCCGCGCCTCTTGGCCGTTGGCCAGGGCGTAGATGAACGCGGCGCCTTCTTCCCGCCGTTGCAAACCGCTCACCGTCTCACCGTCCTTGAGCACAAAGACCGTCGTGCGGAACGCTTTGTCCACGTTCCGATTCGGGTCGAGGATGTCTTCGAGCAACCGCTCCAAACCGCGACCGCCGATGCCGTCGAGCTGCGGCCCCACCAGCGCGCCTTTGCCCTCAAGCTGATGACACACGGCGCAAGCCTTCGTGAAGACCTCCGCTCCGCGCGATGCGTTGGCCAACTGCGGCTTGAACTCGGCGCGCCGCGCCTCGATCAACTTCTGCAACTGCACATCCGCAGCGGGCAAGTTCTTCACGAGGGCGGCCAAGCGCGCTTTCGCCTCGCGCGCCGGACTCGCCCCGAGCCGGTCGGCCAACGTGCGGTCCTGCAAAAGCCGCGCGGGAATGCGCCCGGCCTCAGCGGCGGCGAGCAACTGCTCCGTCCCGGCCGCCGTGCTCACCAGCGCGGTGGCGAAGCGCAGTTGC
>JBJTAU010000311.1:0-2619 GCA_046090965.1 Limisphaerales bacterium
CCGCTGGCCGGTCCGGAGGCGCAGACGATCACCATTCAGCGCGACGGCGGCATTCACCCGGTCGGTCAAGCCGGCAACGTCGCGGTTGCCCAGCGTGGCGATGGCGACGGTCGGTTCCGTGCGGTGGACGGTGACGGCTTCGAGCGCGGGTTCGCGCGCGAGCATCGCGGCGACGGAGCGCGCGAGGCACGCCGGGCGAGGGGCACTGCCCTCGGTTGCGAGATTCCCTGCGGTATGTGTGCTGCCGCTCACCGCCGCAACGTGAACACAGGCCGGGCCAAAGACAAGCTGTCGGCTGTAAAAGAATTGCCAGCGGTTGCGAAACGGCCAAACAATCCCGCGCTTTTGCCAACTATGAAACTCTTCGTCACTTCGCTCGCATCGCTCGCCTTGATCATCTCCCTCCCCGCCGCGCCGGCGGGCAACACGCTCGATGGCATCGAGCGTGGGCCTTACTTCACCGGCACCATCAAGAGCGGGTTTCCCGTCGCCAACAACCTCGCCATGAAGGGCGTCGTCGTCTCCGTCGGCGCGAACCGCGACGTGCATGTCTGCTACGACACAGACCTGATGCGCGTGTCCGTGGCGTGGGCGGGCGACTACCTCAAGTTCGGCAAGAGTCAGGTGGAGATCGTGCACCCGCAACCGCCCGAGGTGGCGGGCAAACCGCTCTTCGGCACGCAGGTCGGGCCGGGTTGGGCGAAGGACGGCAAGTTCGAGGACCCGCGCGAGAACAAACAGGGCCGGCTCCCGACCGAGTGGGCGAAGTATCGCGGCCTGTATCTTCACGGCTGGAACGTCGTGCTCAAATACACCGTCGGCAGCGCCGAGGTGTTGGAAATGCCCAGCCTTGAAACGGTCGGCGAGGCGAAGATCGTGACGCGCACCTTCGAGTTGGACAGCAAGACCGCGCAGGCGTTGCTCGTGTGCGACAACGTCCCCGCTGGCGAGGCCAAGGCCGGCCGGCTCACGGTGGATTTCCCGGCCGCGGGCAACGAGCCCGCGCAGACCCTCGCCGTCGCCGTGCAAGGCGGGCAGGGGATTGCGCTCGCGAATGACAACGGCCGCGTCGTGGCGAAGATTCCGGCGGGCAAACAATCTTTCCGCGTCGCGCTGTGGAAGGGCGCGAAGAGTGACTTCGCGCCCGTGGAAGCCGCGTTGAGCCACACTCCGAAAACCCTCAGCCTCGCCGCGCTCACCAAGGGCGCCGCCCCGCGCTGGCCGCAGACTGTGGACACGCAGACCGTGCCCGGCACTGGCGACGGTCCGTACGTGGTGGATGACCTCACGCCGCCCGTGCCGAACCCGTGGAACTCCAAGACCTTCTTCAGCGGCTTCGACTTTCTCCCCGACGGTCGCGCTGCCGTCTCGTGCTTCCACGGCGACGTGTGGCTCGTCAGCGGACTCAACAGTGCGGATGGGAAATTGAAATGGAAGCGTTTCGCCACCGGGATGTTTCAGCCCCTCGGCCTCAAGGTCGTGAACGGCCAGATCTTCGTCACTTGCAGAGATCAGCTCACGCGCCTGCACGACTTGAACGGCGACGGCGAGGCCGACTTCTACGAGTGCTTCAACAACGACACCGTCGTCACGCCCAACTACCACGAGTTCTGCCTCGACTTGCAGACCGACAACGCCGGGAACTTCTACTACGGCAAAGGCGCGCCGTGGCCCCCGACCGTCCAGTCGCCGCATCAGGGCACCATGATCAAGATCAGCAAGGACGGCTCGAAGCTCGAAGTCATCGCCACCGGTCTCCGCGCGCCCAACGGCAGCGGGATGGGTCCGAACGGTTGGCTCACCGTCAGCGACAACGAAGGCCACTACATGCCGGCCAGCAAACTCAACCTCATTCGCACCGGCGGCTTCTACGGCATGAGGCAGTCCGCGCACGGCAAGGCCCCGCCTGAGGAGAAGCTCAACGACTACGACCAGCCCATCTGCTGGCTGCCCAAGTCGCAGGACAATTCCAGCGGCGGGCAGGCCTGGGTGACCAGCAAGCAGTGGGGCCCCTTCGAGAACCACCTCCTCTTCACCAGCTACGGCATGGGCACGCTCTTCCACGTCATGACCGAGGAAGTGGACGGCCAGGTGCAAGCCGGCATGACACCGTTCCCCATCAAGTTCCCCAGCGGCACCATGCGCGGGCGCTTCAGCCCGAAGGACGGCCAGCTTTACCTCACCGGTCTGCGCGGTTGGCAGACGCGCGGCACGCGCGACGGCGCGTTCAGCCGCGTCCGCTACACCGGCAAGCCCGTGGATATGCCGCACTCGCTCCACGCGACCAAGGACGGCGTGCAAATCACCTTCACCCGCGCGCTGGACACCGCCACCGCCGCCGACGCCGCCAACTGGGCCGTCGAGCGCTGGAACTACATCTACTCCGGCGGCTACGGCTCCAAGGAATACGTCAACACCGCCACCAAGCAGGAAGGCCACGAGAAGCTCGACGTGAAGTCCGTCACCGTCGCGCCGGACAAGAAGACCGTCTTCCTCGAAATCCCGGACATGAAGCCGGTCATGCAGATGAAGGTGAAGTTCAACCTCAAGGCCGCCGACGGCGCGACGGTCAGCCAGGAGATTTACAACACCATCCACAAACTCGCCCCCAAATGAACC
>JBJTAU010000312.1:0-2570 GCA_046090965.1 Limisphaerales bacterium
CTGTTAAAACTCTGATTTGAATGGTGGGACGAGGTCGTCGCCGGGACGGCTCCGACAGCACGCGGGACGCGTGCGCTCCCCTCCGTGTTCGTTCCGAACACCGCGTGTTCCAGCAGCGGCGTCAGAACTTCCTCGCAGAGCTTGGAGGAACTTTCCGTCGGCAACGCGATGTGGCCGAGGGTGACGCCGATGCGGGCGCGGTCGAGGCTCGCGGTCTTCGCGCTGGCGAAAGCGTCGCGGCCGGCGGAGAGCAAGAGGTGGACGACGGGGTCGAGTTGCGCGAGCAGGTCGCCGTCAATCGCGAGGCCGGCGGGGTCGAGGGAGAAGCCGTCGATGAAACAGGCGCGGTCGGTGTAGACGCGGTCGGGCGTGCCAGGCGTGGGGTGGAGGATGTCGGCGGAGCTGAGCCGCCAGCGGCCGGCGGGCGCGGGACGGCTGGTGTCGCGCCCGGTGGCGATGATTTGCCAAAACTCATCAAGCGTGCGCGCGCCGGGAAAGACGCCGCCCAGGCCGACGATGGCGATGGGTTCGCCGAACGTCACGCGGGCAGATGATTTTGGCGAAAAGCTTCGCGGAGGTTGGCGTCCACGACGAACTCGTAGCCTTCGCCGAGCGCGACGAGGCCGCCGTTGCGGTCGAAGAATTGCAGGTCAGCCAAGGCGACTTGCGTGCTGGCGGAGGTGATGCTCGCGACGACGCGGCTGCCGCCGGCCTTCGGGAACGCGGCGAACTGGCGGAAGCTCCGCAGCGCGCAGGGCAGCGACGGCGCGGCGCGTTGCGCGGTGCTCCACAAAATCATGAGCTGAAACGCGGCGTCGAGCGCGAGCGGGTCGGCGAGCCACGCGGGGCGCAGCGGCTGGGCAATCATCGCTTTCGGCGCGGGCGCAGAGCGGACGAGCGCGGCGGCGTTGGTCGGGTTGCAGACTTCGAGGGCTTCGATGCACTGGAAGTCGGGACCGTGGAAGAGGCGGCCGTCGCCATAAACCTTGTCGGAGAGAATGCCATTGCGCTTCACGGCGGGCGTGATGCTCGGCGCGGCGGGTAGCGAGTCAGCGAGGAGAATTTCGGCGGTCGCGTGCAGTGTGGTTTTGCTGCTGCCGTTGCGGCTGGTGAATTGCACGGGCACGGCGAGCAGGCCGTCGCGCGGCTGCGGCGGCGCGGCGGAGACGGTGACGTGCGCGGTGGAATCGCCCTCAAGTACGAGGCCTTTCAGCACCTTGAAGCCGTCGAAGCCGTGGAACGTGAGGCCGGGGTTGCCGTGCATCGCGCCATGCGCGAGCCACTCGATGATGAGCGCGGCGGGCAGGACGGCACGGCCGTTCATGACGTGCGAGACCAGGCACGGGAGCGCACGGACGGACACGTCGCGGTCGAACTGGGGAGCATACGCGTCCCGCGTGTGGTTTTCGGCGTCACGCCGAAAACTGCGTTGCACTGACTGAGAGGTTTGAGTGACGAGGGAATTGGGCGCGACGTCCAACTCTGCACGCGAGACGCGTGCGCTCCCCGGTGCCTCGGCCACGGCGAGGACTTCCACGGCTTCGCCGGTGGGAGCGAGGGCGTCGCGGGTGAAGAAGTCGGCACCGGCTTCCGGCTCGATGAGACCGACGCCTTCGCGCTCGAAGATTTTGCGGAGGCCGTCGTTGACCATGCCGCCGTTCCACGGGCCCCAGTTGAAGGCGACCACGCGGCATTGCGGGCGACGGCGGGCTTCGGCTTGGGCCATATTGTTCAGCACTTCATGTGCGATGGCGTAATCCACCTGGCCAGTGCGGCCGAAGCGTCCGGTGTAGCTGGAGAAGAGCGCGATGAGGCGAAGTTCATCCTGAGCGGTCGCGGCGAGGAGATTGCGCAGGCCGCGGACTTTCGTGCCGTAAACCAGGTCGAATTGCTCCTCGGTCTTTTGCTCGATGAGTTTGTCGGCGAGCACGCCCGCGCCGTGGATGAGGCCGCGAATGGGGCCGTGCGCGGCGCGGACTTCGGCCAGCGTGGCGGTGACGGCGGCGGCATCGCGGACGTCGAGTGTGGTGTAGTGCGCGAGCGCGCCGGTCGCACGAATTTCGGCGAGATGGGCGCGGATTTCGCGCTGGGCGGAGATTTCGCGGAACTTCGCTTCCAACTTCTTCGGCGAGCGATCGCCGTCGGCGTGGGCGAGGAGGGCTTTCTTAATTTCCGCTTCGGTCGTGAGGCCGGTGAGCCAGTGCGGTTCGGCATTAGGCAAGGAGCTGCGGCCAAGCAGAAGGAAGCGCGGTTGGTGGCGACGGGCGAGTTCGAGGACGGATGTGGCAGTGACACCGCGCGCGCCGCCAGTAACGACGACGAGGTCGCCGCGCTGGAGGGCGGGCGCGGGATTTTCGCGGAGCGTCGCAGTTTCAATTTCGAGGCTGTAACGCTGGCCGCCAAAGAGGCCGACCTCAATCGGGCCGGCGCGGAAAATTTCCTCGGTGATTTGGTTCGCGAGTTCGGTGCCGTTGGCCGCGCCGGGGTCGAGGTCGAGGGCATTGCAATGGACCTCGGGCCCTTCGTGGCGCGCGGTTTTCACGAGGCCGGCGAGGCCGCCGCTGATGACG
>JBJTAU010000313.1:0-6809 GCA_046090965.1 Limisphaerales bacterium
AGTTGGGCAGCGTGCTTGGTGACGTAGCTGCGGATTTCTTCGTTCGCCTGCGGGGTGAGGTCGGCCTGGCAACCAGGGCAGGTGACGGACGCGGGCATTTCCTTCTCGGCCAGTTCGAGGTCGAACTTGTAGCGCGCGCCGCAGCCGCAAACGACTCTGATTTCCTTCAGGGGCCGCGAGTCCGCGCCGATGGGGGGAGGCTCCTTGCCGGAAAGAAAATCCACCAACGTGTTGCACGCGGGCGTGGCCGAGGCCCCGCACGTGGGGCAGACGAGGCCGTCCGGCGCGCGACCATTCACCAAGTCCATGCCGAACTTGAAGCGGTTGCCGCACTGGCAGGCGATTTTGGTGTCGATCATGGCGGGTCGCGCTCCGCAAGTTTCCCCAGTCGGTTGAAATCAAGTCGCGGTGACGCGCGGGTTGATAACCCGAACCGACGCGGCAGCAAAGGAAAAATCCACGCCGGAACCCCTGCTTTCGCCGCGGTCGCGCGTCTCAGCGGCGGAGCTTCTTCTCCAGCAGCATCACGGTCTGGCGCACGCCGGAGTCCACTTCCATGCGGTCCTTCACGAGGCGGCAGGCGTGCAGCACCGTGCCGTGGTCGCGCCCGCCAAAGGCCTCGCCAATGGTGTTGAGCGAACTCTCAGTCATCTGCCGCGAGAGGAACATGGCGATCTGGCGCGGGAAGGCGATGTTCTCCGGCCGGCGCTTGCTGGTCATGTCCGCAATGCGCAGGTCGAAGTGCTCGGCCACGCGTTTCTGGATCACTTCGATGCTGAGGGTGAAGCGGCTTTCCTCATGCAGCACGTCGCGCAGGAGATTCTCGGCGACCTCGATGCTCATGGGCTTGCCCGTGAGCGAGGCGTAGGAGACGACGCGGATGAGCGCGCCTTCGAGCCGGCGGATGTTGGTGCGGATGCGGTTGGCGAGGAAGTCCGCGATGTCGTCGGGCAGCGTGGAGCCCATCGCCGCCGCGCGCTTGCGCAGGATGGCCATGCGCGTCTCGACATCCGGCGGCTGCAGGTCCGTGACCAGCCCCCACTCGAAGCGCGATACGAGGCGCTGCTCCAGCCCTTGAATCTCGCTGGCTGGCCGGTCACACGTCAGGACGATCTGTTGTGCCCCTCATGCAGCGCGTTGAAAGTGTGGAAGAACTCTTCCTGAATCCGCTCCTTGCCGGCGAGGAATTGCACATCGTCAATCAGCAACAAATCGGTCTGGCGATATTTCTTGCGAAAGCGCGCGAGCGAGTTGTCCTGCAGCCCGGCGATGAACTCGTTGGTGAACTTCTCCGTGGTCATGTAAACCACGCGCGCGCCCTTCTTGTGCGCAGCGACATGGTGGCCGATGGCGTGGAGCAGGTGGGTCTTGCCGAGGCCGACACCGCCATAAAGGAAAAGCGGGTTGTAGGACTTGCCCGGAGCCTGCGCGACCGCGAGCGCCGCCGAGTGCGCGAACTGGTTGTTGCCGACGACGAAGGTCTCGAACGTGTTGCGCGGGTTGAAAGCGGGGTCGGCCTCCAGCGGGGCGTGGTGGCTATTGCGCGCAGACGCAGCGGGCGCGGCGGCTTCGGCGGATTTGCTCTTGGCGGCGGGAGGATGGTTCGACGTAGGCGCGTGTGCGGAGACACGGAAGCGCACCTCCAACTGCTTCCCCGTTGCGCTTGCGATCACGTCGCGCAACAGGCCTAGATAGTTGTCCTTGAGCCACACCTCGCAGAAGTCATCGGCGACTTCGAGCGTGAAGGCGGCGGCGTCCACGCCGATCGCGCGCACTGGCGCAAACCAAAGGTTGTAGATCTCCGGATTCAGGAGTGAGCGGAGGTTTTCCTGAGCGGTTGACCAGATTTTTTCGGCGTTGGGCTGCATTTGCGGGGGTTTTCGCAAAAGCTCGGTTCCGTCCACCTTATTCACGCTGCTTTGTTACCGCCGGGTAACACCGATAAAGGCGCGAAAAGTCGCGCGCTTTTGGGTGAGACCTGCGGATTGAACAAAACGATTCATGGCTGCGTGGCAAGTGAAGTGGAATCAGCTTAACAAGTTCAATTTCAATTACTTAGAATCCATAACTTCCAGTTTTTGAGGAAAAATCGTCCCTCTGGGTTGTATCGACTGGAAGCGCATTGACTGGGATAGCTTGTAGGGCAGCGAAGGGGGGGCTGGGAAGGACAATATATCAAGTCTTGTTCGCAGGTTATTCACAGACGGGTTTTGCCCAATAAAATCGGGGGTTTTCTGTAATTTTGACTTCACGGCCGCGCACCAACGTCGGACTGGCGTCGGTGAAAAAGAGCCGGCGCGTCACACAGCCAAGTCTCCCGTCTCCTCGGTGCGGATGCGCGTCACGCTCTCGATGGTGCTGATGAACACCTTCCCGTCGCCAATTTTCCCGGTCTTCGCGGCGGTGACGATGGCCTTGACCGCGTTTTGCACGTTGGCGTCGGTCACGACGATTTCGAGTTTCAGCTTCGGGAGAAAGTCCACGACATATTCGCTGCCGCGATAAATCTCCGTGTGCCCCTTCTGCCGCCCGAAGCCCTTCACCTCGACCACAGTCATGCCTTCGACTCCGATCCCGGTTAGCGCCTCTTTCACGTCGTCCAGCTTGAAGGGTTTGATGATGGCCTCGATCTTTTTCATAAGGTGTAGCGGAGGGCGATACTAACCCCGAAGCCCTCGCTGTAAACCGGAAACTCGACGCGAGCGAAAATTACTTTCGCCGCCACTCCACTTTCGGCGGCTCCGGCAAGCCCTGCGCGCGCAGCGCCGTGCGGAAGTGCATCTTGCCCACGCGCGCCAGCGCCGTGACGCCATGCTGCTCGACGATCTGCTTCGCCACTTTGTCCACGGCTGCCGATGCGCCCTTCGGCAACTCCACGCCAAGCTCGCGTCCCATCTTTGCCAATCCCGTCACGAACTCATGCCGCGCTAGAATGGAAGCCGCCGCTACAGCGAGGTCTTCCTCCGCCTTGTGCCGCTGAATAATCTTCAGCTCCAAGCCCCGCGCCTTGGCTTCGCGGGCAACCGTTGCCTCGGTCGCAGCGAATTGGTCAATGATCGCGTGCTCGGGCGGCGGATTCAGATGATGCGCGGGCGCGAGCACGGCGAGAATGGAGCTGACATGGCCCTTCGCCAGCAGCGGGTTCAAGCTGCGTTCCTCGCGATAGCGCTGGTTGTAATTCGTTCCACCCAGCGCGAGCACTTCGCTGTGGCTGCCGGGCGTTTCGCGGATGAGGTTGGCTAGATCAGCGATGCGCCGGTCGCTGCCGATGTTCTTCGAGTCCTGGATTCCCGCGTCCTTCCACTCGCGCACCACCGCCTCGTTCACATACACCGCCGCCACGCAGAGCGGCCCGAAGAAATCGCCCTTGCCCGACTCGTCCACGCCGATGCGCGCGACGAACATCTCCGGATGCAAAACTTCTTCGTAGCCCAACTCGGCGCGCCCGAGAATCTCCGGCTCCAGCACGAACTCGACGAACTCCTGCGTGCCCTTGCCCTGCACGACCAGCTTGCCGCTCTCGTAGAAGACGACGTTGAGCTTGTCCTTCTCCCCCGCGAAGCGCGCGTAAGGCACCGTGCGCGGCTTGAAGCCGTGCTCGCGCAGATGCGCTTCGAGCTTCGCGGCCTGCGCGTCGTCGAGCTTGCACGTGTGCATCGTCAGCGGTTTCACGGACGGGACTTTCGGGTTTGGCGTTTCGGGTTTCGAGTGCAAACTGCGCGCCGCGTGCCGAGCAAGTCCGCCAGTTCAAAGTCCAAAGTTCAAAGTCCAAAGTCGCGCCGCGCCGCCGCGCTCGCGGCCGTTCCGAGTTCCCTCGTTCCCACGCTGCTCGAATGGTTTTCCAGCGCCGCCCGCGACCTCCCGTGGCGGCACACGCTCGACCCCTACGCGATTTGGGTTTCGGAAATCATGCTCCAGCAGACACAGGTGAAGACCGTCATCCCGTATTGGGAGCGCTGGATGCGTGACCTGCCTGACGTGGGCGCGCTCGCCGCCGCATCGGAGCAACGGCTACTGAAACTCTGGGACGGTCTCGGCTACTACAGCCGCGTCCGCAATCTCCAGAAGGCCGCGCAGCACATTGTCCACGCGCACGGCGGCGTGTTCCCGCGCGACTTCGCCGCCATTCTCGAACTGCCCGGCGTGGGCCGCTACACAGCGGGCGCGATTGCCAGCATCGCCTTCAACGCGCCTGCTCCAATCCTCGACGGCAACGTCATCCGCGTCCTGACCCGCCTCTTTGCCGTTGCCGAAAACCCGCGCGACAAGGCGACGAACGAACGGCTGTGGCAGCATGCTGAACAGCTCGTTCAGGCTGCGGCGGGAGCCCAGAATCCAGAATCCAGAATCCAGAATCTGAACGTCGCGGGCAGTTGCTCCGCGCTCAACCAGTCGCTCATGGAACTCGGCGCCACCATCTGCACGCCGCAGAACCCGCGCTGCGACGCCTGCCCCGTGCGCACGCACTGCGTCGCGCAGCGTCAGGGACGCGTCGCCGAGTTGCCGAACCTTGCTCCACGCGTCGCCACGACCCGCCGCGAGTTCCACACCTTCGTCGTTGAGCGTGCTGGAAAGTTTCTTGTCACCCAACGCTGCGCCGGCGTCGTCAACGCGGGCTTGTGGGAATTCCCCAACCTCGAAGTCACGGACCGACACAGCACGCCGACAGATTCGCTCAAGCAGCTTCTCCAACTCAGCGCCCACTGCGAGCCGCTCTGTGAAGTCAGGCACTCCATCACTCGCTACCGAATCACCCAGCGCGCGTTTCGGGTCACGCTTGCCCGCAGGCCCGCGGGACTCGGTAACGGGTTTTGCTGGCTCGCGCTGCCGGAGCTGGATGCTCTGCCCTTTAGCAGCGCCCACAAGCGCGTGCTGGCCCGGCTTGCTCAGGCTTCCGCTGCTTCACTTGCTCATCAGCGTCGGCGGATGCGCAGGTAAAAATTCGAGTTGAGCAGAAACTCGAAATCCGTCCGCACTTCCTCGAAGACGAGATGCTGCAACTCGCGGTCCTCCCGCAACCGGTCGAGATACTCGGACCGCTTCGCCTCGAAGTTCACGATCGGATACACGCGCGCCTCGCCGCTGGTCACGCGCATCACTTCCAGCAGCGACCGCTGGTGAAACTCGTAGTCCAGCTGATCTTCGTAGACGAACAGCAGATAGGAGACGAGCGTGAGGGCGAACTCGCCATCGCGGAACGGCAGCTTCGGCAACCGGCCCGGCACGTAGCACGACTTTCCTTGGCCACGGTAGTCCGCGAGAAACCCGCGATACGCTTGCTCACGGAAACTTCGCAGCTTCTCCGGCGACTGGTAGAAGTCCCACCGGTAGGTCTTCAGATCGCGGATGGCGTCCGTCACATGGTCGAGGTCGGTGGCGCAACGCCGCTCGATCTCGTCCGCCGGCAGTTCGTAAATCGCATCGAACGCCGTCACGTTCAGGCCTGCGCGCCGCGCCTCGGCGCAAAACGAACTCACCCCCGAAGCCACATCGAGCACCCGCTGCCCGCGCAGCGCTTCTAGATCGAGTGCGAAGTAGCGCCGATACTCGTCCAGCGTGCGCCCGAGCAGCACGACCTTGTCCAGCACGAGACCCTGTTTCATCGCGCGGGAGCCTGCGGGAATCGCCCGCGCCGGGCGAGCCTTGGCTGGGCCATCTTACCCCGGCCCCGAGTGGGGCGGGCCGCTGGCCCGGCTAGTAGTTCGGGCTGCCAGCCCGAACGGGCCTGGCCCAAGCTGGCAGCTTGGGCTACGTGCCGGGCTGGCAGCACCGGCCTACTACTTCGGGCGCGCTCCAACCTTTCGGGGGGCAGGGTCAAGCTGCGCCCGCCTTGGCTACAGGGGCTCCGGCGGGCTTGCCCGAGCCGCGCTGGCATGCGAAGTTCACGCCCAGCCATGAACACCACTTCCGCCCTTGCGCGTCGCGACTTCGTGCGCGCCACTTCCGCGCTGGCTGCGACTGCGCTGGCCGGCGGCTTGTCGAGTTCCGGGTCCGCCGCTGATGCGCCCGCAACGCCCGCAGTGAAAATTTCGCGCCCGCTGCTCACGCCCGCCGCCCAGTTTCGCGATGTCTCGCGCGGCACACCGCGGCCCCATTCGCTCACCGGCGACGCGCTCGTCGCGGCCCGGCTCACGCCCGAGACGTGGCGGTTGGAGATCACCGCCGACGCGACGCCGAACCCGGCCATTAAAGACCAGCCCGGCCTCAGCACGCCGCTCACGCTTGCGAATGGGAATGCGCTAGACCTGCCGGCGTTGATGAAGCTCGGGGAAAAGCACAGCCTGAAATTCCTCAAGGCCATGCAGTGTCTGAACATCCCCGCGCCGCTGGGGCAGGGCTTGTGGGAAGGCGTGCCGTTGCGCGAAGTGCTGCGGCTATGCGGGCAGTTGCGCAACGTCCGGCGCATTTACTACTGGGGCTTCCACAACAATGATCCGAAGCAGCTCTTCCAGTCCTCGTTGAGCTACTCGCAGGCGATGGAGACGCCGCCGGGCGAGCTGCCCGCGTTCCTTGCCTACCGGCTCAACGGCGAGCCCATCTCGCTGATGCGCGGCGGGCCGGTCCGCATGGTCATCCCGTGGGCGCACGGCTTCAAATCCATCAAGTGGCTTCAGCGCATCGTCGTCACCAACGACTACCGGGCCAACGACACCTACGCCGAGCAGAACAACGACCCCGAGGCTCCGCTCAAGACCGCCGCCTATCTCGACAACCTCCCAGCGAAAATCCCAGCGGGCCAGGCGGTGTCCATCAGCGGGCTCGTCATCGCTGGTTGGTCCGGCTTGAAGCGCGTCGAGTATTCCCTGACT
>JBJTAU010000314.1:0-2500 GCA_046090965.1 Limisphaerales bacterium
GTCGAGTGCTCACTGAAGTTCCTCCCGGTGCGCGGGCCGAAACCCCAGTAAGAAAACATGTCAGCCAAAGTCACCGCCCAAGTCGGAGGGCAAACTCTTTCCATTGAGTCCGGCAAGATCGCCAAACAAGCCGATGGTGCCGTGATGGTCCAGTTCGGCGAGACCATCATCCTCACCGCCGCCGTTGCCGCCGTGAAGGCGACGGCCGGGCAGGAGTTCTTCCCGCTCACCGTGGACTACCGTGAGAAGGCCGCCGCCTGCGGCAAGTTCCCCGGCAGCTACTTCAAGCGCGAAGGCCGCCCCACCGAGAAGGAAATTCTCACCATGCGCCTCACGGACCGGCCCATTCGGCCGCTGTTCCCCAAGGGCTGGTTCAACGAAGTTCAGGTCCAGTCCCTCCTCCTCAGCGCGGACGGCGAGAACGACCCCGACATCCTGAGCATCCTCGGCGCGAGCGCCGCGCAGATGGTCAGCGACATCCCGTTCGCTGGCCCGCTGGGCGCGGTGCGCGTCGGTCGCGTCGGTGGTGAGTTCGTCGCGAACCCCACGCATTCGCAGATGGCCCAGAGCGATCTCGACCTCGTCTATGTCGGCAACGAGTAGGACGTGGTGATGATCGTAGGTGGTGCCGACGAGATCACCGAGGCGGACTTGAACGACGCCTTGCGCTTCGCCCACGAAGCCTGCCAGCCGCTCATCGCCGCGCAGAAGGAACTCGCCGCCAAGATCGGCAAGAAGAAGCGCGACATCACGCTCATCCTCGTCCCCGACGAAGTCCTCAAGGACGCCAAGAAGCTCGCCGGTGACCGCATCGTCCCCGCGTTGCTCACCCCCGGAAAACTCGCCCGCGAAGCCGCGTGCAAGGCCATTCAAGACGAGGTCGGCGTGAAGCTCGTCGAGAAATACGGCGCGGAGAAGGTGACCAAGTTCACCATCTCCCAAGCCTTCTACTACATCCAGAAGGAAGCCGCCCGCGAGATGATCATGACCACGGGCAAGCGCCTCGATGGTCGCGGCATTGACGACCTTCGCGCCCTGAGCAGCGAGGTCGGCATGTTGCCCCGCGCGCACGGTTCGGCCGTGTTCTGCCGCGGCGAGACGCAAGCCATGGCCCTCGCCACCCTCGGCACCACCGAGGACGCGCAAAACTTCGACGCCTGGACCGGCGGACAGACCAAGAAGCAGTTCCTCCTGCACTACAACTTCCCGAACTTCTCCGTCGGTGAGACGGGCCGCATCATGGGCCCTGGCCGCCGCGAGATCGGTCACGGCGCGCTTGCCGAGCGTTCGCTGGAGCCGGTGATTCCGTTCGACGCGTTCCCCTACGCCATCCGCGTCACCGCCGAGATCATGGAGTCCAACGGCTCCACCTCCATGGCCTCCGTCTGCGCCGGCACCTTGGCACTCATGGATGCGGGCGTGCCCATCACCCGGCCTGTCGCCGGCATCAGCGTCGGCCTCTGCTCGGAGACCGATGACAATGACGTCATCAGCGACTACCGCCTGCTCACCGACATCATCGGCTGGGAAGACGCGTTCGGCGACATGGACTGCAAATTCGCCGGCACCACCGCCGGCATCACGGGCTTCCAGCTCGACCTCAAGCTCCGCGGCCTCCCGCACAAGATTCTGGCCGAAGCCCTGGAGAAGGCTCGCATCGCGCGCCTCGCCATCCTTGACTCCATGCTCGCGGTCATCCCCGAGTCCCGCAAGGAGCTGAACAAGTATGCCCCGCGCATCGTGACCGTGAAGATCAACCCCGAGAAGATCGGCGCGCTCATCGGACCCGGCGGCAAGAACATCAAGCGCCTCGTCGAGGAGTCCGGCTGCGAGATCAACATCGAGGACGACGGCACCGTGCACATCTACTCGATCAGCGAGGAAGGCATGAAGATCGCCCGCGAATCCATCGAGGGCATGACCGCCGAGGCCGAGATCGGCAAGATCTACAAAGGCCGCGTCGTCACCATTAAGGAGTTCGGCGCCTTCGTCGAGTTCCTCCCCGGCAAGGACGGCTTGGTCCACATCAGCGAGTTGTCCAACAAGCGCGTCGCCAACACCGAAGACGTCGTCAAGATGGGCGACGAGATCCACGTCAAGTGCCTCGGCGTGGACGAGAAAGGCCGCGTGCGCCTCTCCCGCAAGGCCGCCATGGAAGACCGTGGCGAAGCCGTTGCCGGCGAGGGTGACACCGATGCCGCTGCTCCCGCCGAGGGCGCTGAAAGCTCCGGTGGCGAGCGCTCCGAACGCGGTGGTCGCGGCGAACGCGGCGGCCGTGGTGAGCGCGGCGGCCGTGGTGAGCGCGGTGGCCGCGGTGAACGCGGCGAGCGCCGTGCGAAGCCCGGCCGTAAGGAACCCGCCACTCCTGCGGAGGACGGCAAAGTCTATCGCGCCAAGGTCGTTTCGATTAAGGACTTCGGCTGCTTCGTGGAATACATGCCCGAGTCCGAGGGCCTCGTGCACGTCAGCGAGCTCGCCAACTTCCGCGTGAAGCAGGTCG
>JBJTAU010000315.1:0-5093 GCA_046090965.1 Limisphaerales bacterium
CAGGAGCAGCAAGCCGTGTTTCCAGCGTTCGATGTTCGTGTCGCCGTAGGTGCGGGCCTTGTAGCGGATGGGCAGGTCGAGGATGCGGAGGTTCAGCTTCGCCGCGCCGAAGAGCAGGTCGAAGTCGCCGAAGGGGTCGAACTCGCCGAAGTCACTCCGGTTCGCGGCGATGAGTTCGTAGTCCTGGCGGAAGAGGACCTTGGTGCCGCAGAGGGTGTCCTTGATGCGCTGGCCGAGGATCCAAGAGAAGGCGAGGCTGAAGAAGGGGTTGCCGATCATGTTGAGGAAGCGCATCGCCTCCTGCTCCATCGGATAGACGAGGCGCACGCCGTTGACGAAGTCCGCCGCGCCGCTGCGGGCGACCTCGTAGAACTTGGGGAGTTCCTCCGGCGGCATGGTGAGGTCGGCGTCGAGGATGAAGAGAATGTCCCCGGTGGCGGCGGCGAAGGCCTCGCGGCACGCGCCGCCTTTGCCCTTGCTCTGCTGCTTGAGGATTTTGATGTTGCGCTGGGGATACTTGGCGGAGACGCGTTGGATTTCGTCCCAGGTGTTGTCCTTGGAGTGGCCTTCGATGAAGATGATTTCGGTGCCTTTGCCTAGTTCCGGGGTGCGGAGGACGGCGGCTTCGATGTTGCCGGCCTCGTTGCGCGCAGGGATGACGACGGAGCAGGTGTAGTGACGATCAGGCGGCACGGCCGGACGCGGTCGCGCGACCATGAAGATGGCGAGCGAGAGGTGGCGGAAGAGCGGGCCGACCCAGCGATTCAGGAGCGGCGCAAGCAGGGGCGTGTCCAGCGGCCAGAGGATGCGAGTGTCCTGCTTGACGAGTTCCCAGCCGGCGAGGTGGAGGAGATTCCTCATGTCGCCGGCCGAGAGCCAGTTCTGCTGGAGCGTGGGAGCTTTCCAGCCGAGTGACTCCGCGAAGGCGAGGATGGGCTTCCAGAGGTTGTTGAAGACATTCAGCACGAGCCGGGTCTTCGGGTGGGCGACAGCGCGGACTTTCTCCAGGACGGCCTGCACATCGGGCAGGTCGTTCACGAGGTCCGACAGGATGATATAGTCGAACGGCTCGGCGCTGGTGAAGTCCAGGGCGTCGGCGACGCGGAATTCGAGCTGGGGGTGGCGCTGCTTGGCGAGCTCGACCATCGCGGGGCTGAAGTCCACGCCGACGCCGCGGGCGGGCTTCACGTCGGCGAGGGTGTCGCCCAGGCCGCAGCCGATTTCGAGCACACGCTGGCCAGGCGGGACGAGGAAGGCGAAGTGGCGGTTGAGCAGGGTGTGGTAGTGGCGACCGGCTTCGCGAGCGCGTTGCGGGGCGCGCTGCTCGTAGAAGTCGCGTCGGCTGGTCATGGGCGGCCTTTGGCTACCGGAAACCAGGCGGACTGGCCAGCGGCAATTCGGCTTCAAGTTCGGCAAACCGTTGAAACGGTTTGTGGTGCCACGCGGTGGTTCCACCCGGCTGAAGCCGGGTGAACATGAGAAACCGGATTTTGGAATCACTCCGATGCGGCTTGCTCCGGCGTGCGGCTTTCCAAATCATCCGTCGCGATGTTCGCGGAACTTTCACCAATGCTCGCCGCCGCCAGCATGACGCCCGACCCGCATCCGGGGATGATCATCCCGTTTGCGCTGCTGCTGGCGGCAATCGCCACCGGGCCGTTCCTCAACAAGCACTGGTGGGAACACCACTATCACCACGTCGCGCTCGCGCTGGGCGCGGTGACGGCGGGCTACTATGTGCTCGGTCTTGGCGCGTCGACTCGGATGCTCCACGTCGCGCACGAATACGTCAGCTTCATCGCGCTCATCGGCTCGCTGTTCGTCGTGAGTGGCGGCATCCACATCCGCGTGAAAGGCGAGGCCACGCCGGGCGTGAACTGCGTTTTCTTGCTCGTCGGCGCGGTGCTGGCGAACTTCATCGGCACCACCGGTGCGTCCATGCTGCTCATCCGGCCGTGGATCCGGATGAACAAGTATCGCATCACAGCGTTTCACATAGTCTTCTTCATCTTCGTGGTCAGCAATGTTGGCGGTTGCCTCACGCCGATCGGCGATCCGCCGCTCTTTCTAGGCTATCTGCGCGGCGTGCCGTTCTGGTGGACGCTGGAGCGCTGCTGGGAAGCCTGGTGCGTCGCCGTCTTCGGCCTCATCGGCATCTTCTACGCCTTCGACTCAAAGAACTTTCTCCGCGCGCCCAAACCCGTCCGCGACAAGGAAACCGCCCACGAGACGTGGAAGATTGACGGCCTGCACAACCTCGCCTTCCTCGGCCTCATCCTCGGCGCGGTGTTCCTGCGCAATCCGCCCGGCCTAAGCGAAGCGCTCATGATCGTGGCTGCCGTCGGCTCCTACTTTACCACGCCCAAGCCAGTGCATGAGGCCAACGACTTCACCTTCACGCCGGTCAAGGAGGTCGCCTGGCTCTTCGTGGGCATCTTCGCCACGATGGTGCCCGCGCTGGACTATCTTGAACTCCACGCGGACAAGCTCGGCCTCAACAGCGCGATGAAGTTCTACTGGTGCACCGGCGCGCTCTCCGGCGTGCTGGACAACGCACCGACCTACCTGACCTTCCTCGCCGCGGCGATGGGCCGACAGCACCTGAGCCTGAACCATCCAGCAGACCTCACCTCGTTCGTCGCGCAGCACGACCACGAACTCATCGCCATCTCGCTAGGCGCGGTTTTCTTCGGCGCGATGACCTACATCGGCAACGGGCCGAACTTCATGGTCAAGTCCATTGCCGATGCCGCGAAGGTGAAGACGCCGAGCTTCGGCGAATACTTCTTCCGCTACGCGCTGCCCATCCTCGTGCCGCTCTTCGCGCTGGTGGCGCTGCTGTTCTTCTCAGAGTGGCGGGTGTTTTGAGAAATGCGCCGGATTGAGCGGTGCATCCGTTGGCCTCGGGTGGCACCCCCGAGACGCGGGTGCCACCCCAAGGCAACTCAAGTCAGCGGCTGCTTCTTCTGCAGCCGCAACTGCTCGCGTTCACGGAGGATCGCGTTCTGCTCGGAGTCCTCCAGGTGCGGCGCGTTCAACTCGCGGTTCAAGTCCGCCATGCGGCGGTCGAGGAACTCGTTGCGCAGCCGGGTGAGGGCGTCGCGGAGCATCGCGTGGCGGGCCTTGGCGCGGTCGGCCTTGATGCGCGCGGCGCGGAGCGGGTCGGTGCCGGGCACGTCGCCGGGGTCGGCCAGCATCCGGTCGCCCTCGGTCATCGCCTGCGTGCAGAGGGCGCGCGTGACGTCGTCGGGGAGCTCACTGAGCAACTTCGCGGGATTGGGCGGTTGGCCGTCCACAAACTCGGCGAGGCGCAACGCCACAATCTTCCGCACGCCCGGATGCGTGAGCCAGTCGAGCCGGATCGTGGCGGCGAGCCCTTCGATCTGGTCGTCAGCGTGGAAGAGCGCCTGGAGCAACCAGAGTTCCTGCTTCGGCGACGGCGCGGCGGGCTCCTCGGCGGCGGCCGCAACAGAGGCGGGAGCGCTGGCGAGTTCTTCCGGCAGCGCGTCGCTGGAATGGCTCTCCGTCGGCGCGACGGGCTGGGAGTCGTAGTAGTCGTCCGGCGGGCTGTCAGGGGAAGGCGCCGGCGACTTCGAGTCGCTGCGCTTGGGCGGGCTGGGTGCGGCGGGCGGCGGTTGCGAACCGCCGGCACGCGGTGCAGGCGCTTCGGTGCGCGGGGTGAACTTTGGTTTCTGCGCGGCGATCTTCTTGAACTCCGCACGCGCGGCCTCGGGCGCGACGCCCAGCCTCGCGGCGGTCTTCTGCGCGTAGGTGTCGGTGAGCACCGCGTTCCCGGTCTTCTGCGTCGCCTCGGCCATCGCGTGCAGCACGGCGAGCCGGCCCTTGTCCGTCGCGAGGTCGTTCTGCACGCAAAGGCGGTTGAGATAGTAGTCGAAGAAATTTTCCGCGCGCTCGATCAGTTGCGTGAAGGCCGGGCCACCGTGGGCCTTGATGAAACTGTCCGGATCGTGCGGCGCCGGCACGGTCGCGACGCGGATGGCGAGGCTGCTGCCGAGCAGAATGTCGAGCGAGCGCACGGCGGCGTTCTGGCCGGCGTTGTCGGAGTCGAAGCACAGCACCACTTCGTCGCCGTAGCGCTTCAGGATGCGGCAGTGGTCGGCGGTCAGCGCGGTGCCTTGCGGCGCGACGACGTTCTTCACGCCGGCCATGAAGCACGCGATGAGGTCGAGCTGGCCTTCGCAGATGATCGCGCAGTCCGCGTCGGCCACGGCACGGCGTGACTTGTCCAAGCCGAAGATGACGCGGCCCTTGGTGAAGATCGGCGTCTCCGGCGAGTTGACATACTTCGCCGTCTTCTCGTCGCCGGACAGCACGCGTCCGCTGAAGCCGATGACGCGGCCCTGCTCGTCGCAGATGGGGAACATCAGGCGGCCCCGGAAGCGGTCATAGAAGCGGTCCGCGCCCTCCTTGCGGATGATGAGGCCGCCCTTCTCGACGAGCGCGAGATCGAACGACTTGGACTTCGCCCAGTTCACCGTGTCGTCCCACGCCTCGGGCGCGTAGCCGAGGCGGAAAAGCTTCACGGCGTCGGCGGAGACGCCGCGCTTGGCGAGGTAATCGCGCGCGATCTGGCCGCCGGCGTCATTCGCCAGCGCGGTCTGCCAGCGTTTGCAAATCTCCTCGTGCAGGTGGAGCAGCGCCTCCTTCTCGCCGCGCTGTTGCTTCGCGTGCGGGTTGTCCTCGAACTCGATGACGATGCGCGCGCGCTCCGCGAGCCGACGGACGGCTTCGATGAACGAAAGGTTTTCGTATTCCTTGACGAAGGTGAACACGTCGCCGCCCTTGTGGCAGCCGAAGCAGTGGAAGATTTGCCGGCCGGGATTGACGTTGAAGCTCGGCGACTTCTCGCGATGGGACGGGCAGAGGGCGACGAAGTTCGCGCCCGCGCGCTTGAGCGGCCCGAGGTAGCCGCCGATGACATCCACGATGTCGCTGGCGGCGCGGATTTCTTCGAGCTTCTGCGGTGGAATCAGACCGGCCATCGGGAGGAAAACCAACTGCCAAAGGCCGGAGCGCCAATGGCCAGTTCGCTTTATTTCTTCTCAGCGGGCGGAGCGGGCGCGGCTTTGCCG
>JBJTAU010000316.1:0-11162 GCA_046090965.1 Limisphaerales bacterium
CCGCCCGGCCCGGAGCGGCTGCCCGAAATCTTCAGCAGAGCCTGCGGGAAGACCTGCCTCATCGTCCCGCCCACTTGACTCTCGATCGCCTCCGTCACCCGGTCCGGCGTGCGCGCCTCGGCCTGCGGGACGAGCCCGGCCTTCTCAATCATCCGCACGTATTCCCGCGAGCTGCCGTCGGCGATGGGCGGTTCGCTGGCATCCACTTCGACAACGGCGTTGTCCACGCCAGCCCCGCTGAAAGCCGCGAGCACGTGCTCGACGGTGTGCAGCTTGACGTTGCCCTTGCCGAGCTTGGTGGAGCGGTTGGTGGCAATGACGTGCTCGACGCGCGCCTCGATCTCGGGCTTGCCATCGAGATCCACGCGCCGGAAGCGAATGCCGGAGCCGGGCGGAGCCGGCAGAAACGTCATGTTCACCCGGCCGCCGCTGTGGAGGCCGGTGCCGGAAAAGGAGACCGATTCCCGTAGCGTCTGCTGCTGTGACACGCGCGGACAGTAGCCAGAACAGGCGGAACGAGGCAAGCGGGGAGGCGGGCTTCGCGCGCCGCACTACTTCACCTCCACCCCCCGCTCGCGCACCACGAAGCCCAACTTGTCCGCCGCTTCCTCGATGAGTTTGGCCGTCGGCTTGCCGGCGCCGTGGCCGGCCTTGGTCTCGATGCGGATGAGCACGGGTGCCCCCAGCGTGCTCTGGCACTCCTGCAACCGCGCCGCGAACTTGAAGCTGTGCGCCGGGACGACGCGGTCGTCATGGTCGGCGGTTGTGACGAGCGTCGCGGGGTAGCGCACGCCGGGGCGAAGGTTGTGGTAGGGCGAATAGGCAAAGAGCGCGGGGAACTCTTCCTTGTTGTCCGCACTGCCGTAGTCGCTCGTCCACGCCCAGCCGATGGTGAACTTGTGGAAGCGCAGCATGTCCATCACGCCCACGGCGGGCAGACAGCAGCCGAAGAGATCGGGCCGCTGCGCCATGCACGCGCCCACGAGCAGGCCGCCGTTGCTGCCGCCGGCGATGGCCAACCGCGCGGGTGACGTGTATTTCCTCGCGATGAGCCACTCCGCCGCGCCGATGAAGTCGTCGAAGACATTCTGCTTCTTCAGCTTCGTGCCGGCCTTGTGCCAGTCCTCGCCGTATTCGCCGCCGCCGCGCAGGTTCGCCACGGCATAGACGCCTCCCAGTTCCAGCCACGTTGCCATGCTCACGCTGAAGCCGGGCGTCTGCGGGATGTTGAAGCCGCCGTAGCCGTAGAGATAGGTCGGGTTCGAACCGTCGAGCTTCAACCCCTTCTTGTGCGTGAGGAACATCGGCACGCGCGTGCCGTCCTTGCTGGAGTAAAAGACCTGCTTCGTCTCGTAGCGCGCGGAGTCGAAGTCCACCTGCGGCGTGCGGAAGACGCTGCTCACGCCCGTCGTCACGTCGTAGCGGTAAATCGTCCCCGGAGTCGTGAAGCTGGTGAACGAATAGAAAGTTTCCGTGTCCGTGCGCCGACCGCCGAACCCACCCACGCTGCCGAGGCCGGGCAAGGCGACTTCGCCCAGCGCCTTCCCCTCGCGGCTGAAGCGCCTCACCTGGCCGCGCGCGTCCTTGAGGTAGGTGCAGATGAACTGGTCGCCGAGGAGGTTCACGCCCTTGAGCGTCTCGGCGGCCTGCGGGATGACTTCCTTCCAGTTCGCGCGGTCGGGGTTCGCCGTGTCGATCGCGATGACGCGGCCGCGCGGGGCTTTCAGGTCCGTGTAAAACCAGAACACACCACCGTCATTGTCCACGAAGTTGTAGTCGGCATCGTAGTCGTCGAGCAGCTTCACGATCGGCGCATCGGGCTTGGTCAGGTCACGGTAGTAGATGCGGTTCCGCGGGTCCGTGCCCTGCCAGATGGTGATGATGAGGAAACGCCCGTCGTCCGTGACGCTGCCGCCGAAGCCCCAATCCGGCTGGTCGCGCCGCTCGTAAACGAGCGCGTCCTCGCTCTGCGGCGTGCCGAGCCGGTGGAAATAGAGCTTCTGAAACTTGTTCACGCCCTTGAGCGCGTCGCCTTCCTTGGGCGCATCGTAGCGCGAGTAAAAGAAGCCTTGGCCGTCCTTGGGCCAGCTCGCGCCGGAGAACTTCACCCACTTGAGATGGTCAGTGAGGTCCGCGCCCGTCCGCACGTCGCGCACCTTCCACTCGTTCCAGTCCGAGCCGCTGGTCGAGAGGCCGTAAGCCATCAAGTTGCCGTCCTCGCTGATGCGATAGCCGGAGAGCGCAACCGTGCCGTCGGAGGAAAGTTTGTTCGGGTCCAGCAGCACGCGCGGCGCGGCGTCGAGCGAGTCGGCCACGTAGAGCACGGACTGGTTCTGGAGGCCGTCGTTCTTCGAGTAGAAGTAGCAGCTGCCCTGCTTGAACGGGATGCCGTAACGCTCGAAGTTCCAGAGCTTCGTGAGGCGCTCCTTGAGCCGCGCGCGCTCGGGGATTTGGTCGAGGTAGTGGAACGTGACCTTGTTTTGGGCGGCGACCCACGGCTTCGTTTCCGTCGCGTTGTCGTCCTCCAGCCAGCGATACGGATCGGTGACCTTCGTGCCGTGGTAGTCGTCCACGACATCTTGTTTGGGGGTGGCGGGATAACCGAGGCGGGTGCTCATGGGGCGGACAGAGGTGGGCGAAGCCGACTGATGCGCGACGCAGCCCAGCAATCCACCGGCGACGACCACGGCGAGCAACAGGAAGTGAAGTCTCATGCGAGCGGGGATGATGCCCAAATGACGGGGCGAAGCAACGCATGAACCGCACGCCGCACGCCCGCGACTCACAGCGGCACTGACTTCCAGACGCCGGGCTGGCCGGTGCCGGATTCGGTCCAGAAGACGCGGTAGCCGCCCGCCACGGCGACGACGCGCGGGTAGGCGGCATTGACGCCCTTGGCGGAAAGCTGCTTGGGCTCGGACCAAGTCTGGCCGCCGTCCGCCGAGTGCGCCGCGTGAACGGTGCTTTCCCCATCGGCCACGCGGTCCCACACGGCGGCGAGGCTTTGCGAACTGGCAGACGCGAGGTCGCCGCGCCGGGCGTCGGCGTCGCCGAGTCGTTGCGGAGCGGACCACTGTGGTTGTCCCATCGCGCAGGTCAGGTGGTAAAGACCGCTGTGCCCGGCCGCACCGGTCCACACGAGCGCGTGAAGAAAACTGCCGCGCACAATGAGCCCGCCGCCGACGTGCGGGCAGCCTAGGAAGTCCCATTTGAACTGGCCGACGGGCGCGGGAGCGGTCCACGTGGCCGCCCGGTCGAAGGACGAGACCAGCGCCATGTCGCGCGGATTCTTGTCACGGAAGAGCGTGTGGACGGAGCCGTCCGCGCCGAGCGCGAGCGTGTTCCAACAGCACTCGCAAGTGTCGGCCTTGAGCGTGGCGTTCTTGCTCCAGGTCTTGCCGCCGTCGCGAGAACTCGCATAGCGCAGGCCTTTGCTGCGGTCGGGGCCGCGGCTGTCCAGCCAGACGAGGTGAAAAGTGCCGGTGGCGTCGGCGGCAATGTCCACGAAGCTGTGGTCGCCCTGGCTGGCGTCATCGGCAGGGTTCGTGCCGGGCTGCCAGGTCGCGCCCCCGTCGGCAGAAGTCGCGGTGGCCAGCGGGCCGCGTCCCATGAAGCCGGTGCCGGGGGTGTTCCAGATCGCAACCAGTTTGTCCCCGCTGACCGCGAGGTGCGCGTCCTGCCCGCGATGCGGCTGGTGCGGCGCGGCTGCGCCGACGTCCACGCGCACGGGCGCGCTCCAAGTGATGCCAGCGTCGGCGGAGCGCTGATGCAGGAGGGCCGGTGATTTCGAGTTCGTTTCGTAGCGGCCCAGCAACAGGTGCAGGGTGCCGCCTTGCACCGCCACGTCGAAGCTCTCGATCCCGGCGCGCTGGACTTCGCGCTTGGATTTTGATTTGCCGCTGGAGCCGGAATGGTCGTGGTTAGTGTGGGCCGGCGCGGAAGCGGCGACGCCGGGTTGGGGAGCGTCGGCGGGCGGGGTCTTGGGCGTTGAAGGTGGCTGGCAGGCGGCGAGCGCGAGCAGGCAGGCGGAACCGGCGGTGCGTAGGAGCGGGCGAATCACGGCGAAGTCAGAGGGAGGAGACGAAGTGGGAACGTGGAAAAAACCGCGCCCGCCGGAGCGCGTGGCTCCGACGGGCGTGGATGAGCGAAAGGCTTACTTCTTGGCGGCGGGCTTGAACTCGTCGTGGCACGCCTTGCAGTTCACGGCCTTCTTGAACTTGTCAGCCGCGCCGGCTTCACCCTTTTCGAGGGCGACGGTGGCATTGCACAGCTCGGTGCAGAGTTCCACCCACTTCTTTTGGTCGCCCTGCGGGGGCTTGGCGGCGCACATGGCCTTGTAGGCGGCGACCATGCCCGTCAGCTCCTCCTTCGAGGCCTGACCAGCCCCGGCCTTCTTGCAGGTGGGATCGGTGCCTTTCGGGGCCTTGTGGTATTTCTGCATCGCGTCCTTGATGGGATTGCTCTTGGCGTCGGCGGCGATGAGGCCGGTGACGCACAAGCCGAAGGCCACGCCGAGGACGAGGGCGGCGCGGAGCGCGGTTTTGGTGCTGTCTTTCATGTTGTGTGTTGGTGCTGCTGCGTGTGTTTGTCTGCTCACCCCGGCGCGGTCGCGGCGCTTAGGCGCCAGGCCAACCGGGAATAGTTGTCCGGCATTGGATGCGCCGGAGGAGTTTCAATTCATCCGGCCAGCCGGGCCAGTTCAGTAGGTGTCCCACAACTGGTCTTTGTAGTTCGGATCGGCGGGGTCGGTGATGCCATTGCCCAGCCAGACGCCGGCCAACCCCGGATAAAAGGGCGGCGCGACCAGCGTGGGTGATGCGTGGCCGTCCATGTAGCCGATGTTCACTGCCTTGCCGTCCTGGTGGCGCGGATTGGGCCGCCCCAGAGTGGCGTTCTGAACCGTGGATGGCGGCATGAGGTGGGTCGAGAGGATGTAGGTCGGCACTCCACCAACCAAGTTGTTGATGCCAGCATCGCCGATGTCCACCGTCTCGGTGGGATTGCGGATGACCGAGACGTAGACGTTGTTCATGAGCGTGTTGAAGCCATAGCCGGCGGCGAGAGCCTGCTGGCGCTGGTTGCTCGGGCAATTCCAGACCTGGCCTTCGGACACATCGGCGTTGTTCTGCCCCTGCTGGAGATACGGGAAGAGCAGAGTCTTGCGGTCAACCCCGCCGCTGAAAGTCACGTGGCGGCTGAAGTCCTCCGCGTAGAGAGTGCTGGCCAGCGCGAGCTGCCGCGTGTTGCTGAGGCAGCGGATGCCCTTGGCCTTCTCCTTTGCCTTGCCCAGCGCGGGAAGGAGCATCCCCGCGAGGATGGCGATGATGGCAATGACCACGAGCAGTTCAATCAGCGTGAAGCCCGCCGCGCAGCCGGATGCGGACCGGGCCGGGCGGACAGGATTGCCTTGATTGGTTTCGGTTTTCATACGTCAATCGGTCGTTCACTGAGCGGGATGCGGGGCTGACAATGGTGCGCCGACGGGCGGGTAGGACAACGAACCGCTCGCCAGCTATCAAGCCCCGCATCCCAAATTTTCTTTCCGTCATTACCCGCCGGGCACCAAGACCGGCGGGCTGATTTGGAAAAGGTCGGGCGGAGCGGCGGTCGTTAAATCCGGGCGTGGGAGAAAGGACAAGTAACGGCCAGGACGCCGGAGGGTTCGCCGCTCCGCCCAATTCGACCCGGTGGCACGGGCCGCACGGGAATCCGCACGAAGACAGGCTGTTCAAACGGCACCGCCACACGGCAGGCCACAGCCCGGCTTCACGCGGGCTTGGGAGGAGGGACTACGCGCGCCGGGGCGGCGGCGTTGGAGGCGACTCGGCACGCGGGAGCGCGTCCTGATCGGAAACGTTCGGGGAGGGAAACGGCACGGGCGGGATCAGCACGAACGCGGTCGCACACGGCAGCGACTCGATCTTCACCAGCGGGAGGATGGATTCCTTCGCTTTCTCGGACTGCTGGCCCTCGCGGACGAGTTTGCAGATGCGGCAGGGGTTCTTGCCGTCGAAGGTCTTGGTGAACGCCTCCCGCAGTGTGGTCTGCTGCGCAAAGCTGACGAACATGCCGGTCCACGCGACGCCTTGCAGCAGCACCCAGTGCAACCCCACGGAGAGGGCCACAGCCAGAATCACAGCAAATTTGGAGGCGCGCTTGAACAAGACGGCGCATTTGATGACAGGGTGAGGAGAGAAATTCAAGCCTTGTCGCGACACAGGAATGCTTCTTCATAAGGAAGGCAGGAGGGCAGGAATGAAGTTCTCCTGCCTTCCTGCTCTCCTCATAAAACTTCTCGGACTCCTTACTTGCTCTCCATCTTCCACACGCCTTTCCAGTCAGGGTGCGGGTAGCTGGTCAACTCGTCGCAGCGATGGACCATGAGCTTGCTGGGGCCGTCATTGAACTGCTCGGCGAGCTTGGCGAAGACAGGCCGCGCCTCGGCGAACTTCCCGGCGGTGTAATCGGCGAATGCGACATCCCACACGCGCACCAACTCGCCGTAGTTCGCCGGCGTGCGCGGATTTTCGATCTCCAGCAACTCGACGGGCGTGCTCTTGCCCTTGACGATGACGTGGTCCAGAACCCGGTGCGTGCCGGGGTTGGTCATCTGCGCGAACACTTCGCGCGAGACCAGCAGCGTGACGCCGTAATACTTGGTGAGCGACTCGATGCGCGCGGCCTCGTTGATGGTGTCGCCGACGAGGCCGGGGTCGAGTGGTCGCGCCTCCTCAACCATGTGCCCAGCTACACGACCTACCGGCAGTTTTACAGCGAGTGGGTGCCGCGCATCGGCGTGACGCGGAATGTTGCCTTCGGCGAAACGAGGACCCTCACCTTTTCGTGGAAGATGAACAACCACGTCACCGACTCGCCGGACGCGCTCGCTTCCGTGCCGCCCGTGCCGCGCAACACCAATGATCGGATGGACAACTCCTCCCTCGCCGCCTACACGCACGTCCTCGGCCCCAAGCTCTCGGTGCAGCCCTATTACCGCCTGCTCACCACCCGCTACGGCAGCCAGGCCGCGCGGTTCGACTGGCTGCACAGCTTCGGCCTATCCGCCTACGTCACGCTGCGCGAAAACGTCAGCCTGCGCGGTTTCCTCTCCTACGAGATCAAGGATTCCGACGCGCCCATCGTCCCGGACTACCAGAAGTTCGACCTCGGTGGCGGGCTGAATCTGAACGTCAGGTTCTGACGATTCTGCCTCCCGCAGCGCTCGCGAAGCATCAGCGCTGTTCGGACTTTACCTGCCACTCGTTCAAGCCCCGTTCCCCCGCCGCTCCGTCCAAGCCCAACCGCTCCATCGCCTCGCCGATGAGATACAGCGACCCCGCGATGACCACGCGTGACTCGCCGGCCAAGGCCTGCAGCGCGGACTCCACCGACTCGTGCGCCGTGACCTGCGCCGCAGGATTCGCACGTCGGCAAAACTCCGCGAGCACTGCCGGCTCCAACGACCGGGTGCTGCTCACTCGCACCGCCGCGATGCGCCGCGCCAGCAGAGCCAGTTCGCGACACATGAGTTCACAGTCCTTGTCCGCAAGCATCCCCACCACGAGCGAGTAGGACTGGCCGCCGAACTCGTCGCGCAGCGCCGTCACCAGCGCGCGGACTCCATCCAAGTTGTGCGCGCCGTCGAGGATGAACTCCCGTCCGTCCACGCGCTCCACCTGCAACCGCCCCGCCCACCGGACTGACTCCAGCCCGCACCGCAGCGCCGCGTCGCTCACCGGCAGCTTGTCCTGCAACGCCCGCACCACCGCGACCGCTAACGCTGCGTTCCGCCGCTGATGCGCCCCGCGCAACGGCAGCGCGAGGGATGCGCCAGTCTCCGACCCGGCGTTCAATTCTTCGGTGACTAGCGTCAACGGCGCGCCTCGCTTCTTCGCAACCTCGCGAATCACCGCCACCGCCTCGGGTGCGTCCGCCGAGGTCAGCACCGGGACGCCCGGCTTGATGATGCCGGCCTTTTCCGCCGCGATTTTTGCCAGCGTGTCACCCAGCCACTGCTGATGATCGAACGCGATGTTCGTGATGACACTCGCTAGCGGCGTGACGATGTTCGTCGCGTCCAGCCGCCCACCCAATCCGGTTTCCCAAATTACCAAGTCACATTGCTGCTCCGCGAAATACTTCAACGCCATGACCGTCACGAACTCGAAGAGCGTGGGAGAGTGATTAGTAATTAGTGATTGAGTTGCCGACAAAGTTTTCGCACCTCGGCTTTCCTCACTAATGACTAAACACTGATTACTAATTACTTCCTCCACCAACCTCGCCACTTCCGCCTCGCTGATCAGCCGACGGTCCACCTGCATCCGCTCACGAAACGAAACCAGATGCGGCGACGTGAACAGCCCCACGCGGAAGCCCGCCGCCCGATAAACACTCTCCAGCATCGCGCACGTCGAGCCTTTGCCATTCGTGCCGGCCACATGGATGAAACGCAACCGCTCCTGTGGATTGCCCGCCGCCGCCGCCAGTTGCCTCGTCGTCTCCAGTCCGAACCGCGCGCCGAAGACGGCGAGTCCGTGCAGGTGATCGAGGGCTTCGGCGTAAGTCATCGCGCGCAAAACGTGCCCCGCTCAAACCCGCTCCAGCAACACCAGAAACTCCTTGGTCCCCGCCGGCCCGAGCAAGGGCGATTCCGTGACCCCGCGCCACGCCACGATCGGCAACTCCGCTTTCACGAACGCTTCCAGTTCCGCCAGCACTCGCGCGTGGACCGCCGGATCGGTAATAACGCCTTCGCCCTTGTCCGCCTCGGCCTTGCCCGCCTCGAACTGTGGCTTGATGAGGGCGACAATGCGCCCACCAGCCGACAGCAACCCGGCAGCGGCTGGCAGAATCTTCCGCAGTGAGATGAAAGAGCAATCCACCACCACGAGACGAGCATCCACCGCTGCTTGCTGACCGCTGGCCGCTGAAAGCTGTCCGCTTCGCAACTCGCGCGCATTCGTCTTCTCCATCACCACCACGCGCGGGTCGTTCCTAAGTTTCCAGGCGAGCTGCCCCTGCCCCACATCCACGGCGAATACGCGCGCCGCGCCACGTTGCAGCAGGCAATCCGTGAAGCCGCCGGTGCTCGCGCCAAGGTCAACGGAAGTAAGTTCGCGCACATCCAAGCGAAAGTAGTCCAGCGCGTGCTCCAGCTTGTGGCCGCCGCGACTCACAAACTTCTCCGTCGCGTCGAGTGTGAGCGTGTCTGACTCACGCACCGCGTCGCTGGCCTTGCGGGCGATCTGGCCGTTCAATCGCACGAGGCCAGCCATGACGGCCCGCTTGGCCTTCTCGCGGCTGTTGCACAGGCCGCGCGCCACCAACGCCTGGTCGAGCCGCGTGTTCATCGCCGCGAGCTTGCCGCGAACGCCCCGCGCGACAAAGCTCAAAGCCGTGCGTAGAGTTTCAAAGCAGACGCCCCAAAGACACCCTGCTTCGCGCTGAACCAGCTTGGCCAATACCCATCCGAAATGCGTCACCGTCCTTCTCCCTTCACGGATGGGCCAAACTAGCCACCGGCATCCTCTTCACCCGCGTCGCACCCCGTGCTACAATCTCGCCATGCAATCCCATGAACTGCTCCGCGAAGTCTTCAAGGACACCAGCGCCAAGCAAATCGCCGCTGACCTGAACCTCTCCCTCTCGAAGATTTACAAGTGGGCCGAGCCGCCCGAGAAGGTTGATGGGAGCGGCTTGACCAATCCGCTCGATCGCATCGAGCAGCTCCTCAAGAGCACGAATGACCCTCGCCTGCCGCAGTGGATTTGCGAGCGCGCGGGTGGCTTCTTCATCCACAACCCGAAAGCCCACTGGCCGCACCCGTATCAGGTCATCCCGGCGACGAACCAGATCGTGCAGGAGTTCGCGGATATGCTCGGCGTGATCGCGGCTGCGTCCGGCGACAGCCACATCAGCAAGTCCGAGGCGAAGGACATCCGCCGGCGCTGGGAGGATTTGAAACGCGTGACGGAAGGCTTCGTGCGCGGCTGCGAGGAGGGCAACTTCTCGACCGTGAAGCAGCCCGCCAATCCACCACCGAATCCCACCTCCACGCGCCCAGCCGCCTGAACAAACCTGGATTCAACGAGCGCCGATGAGAAAACCAACAAACCCGCTGGAACCTGCGCAGCAAATTCTCAATCCCCCGCCAGCCGGACGCGTCCAAGCACGCGAGTTCAACAGCAGTATGACGCAATACCTCAAACGCACGTTGCCCGCGCTCCTAGCCTTGCTCGCGAGTGGCACTACTTTTGCCGCGCCAGCGCCCAAGCCGCCGGTCACCTTCGACTTCCAGCGCGACATCCGGCCGATCGTGTCGGACAAGTGCTTCGCCTGCCACGGGCCAGACGAGAAGGAGCGCAAGGGCGGCAAGAAGGGCGTCGGGCTGCGGCTCGACACGGCGGAGGGCATCGCAGCGGACCTCGGCGACGGCCGGCGCGCGGTGGTGTCCGGCCAGCCACAAAAGAGTCTCCTGCTCCACCGCGTGACGACGAAGGACGCGGATGATTTGATGCCGCCGAAGAAGTTCGGCAAGCCGCTCACCGCGCGGGAGGTCGAGCTGCTCACAGCGTGGGTGCAGGCAGGCGGGAAGTTCTCGGGGCACTGGTCGTATGAGAAGCCGCGTCGGCCAGCCAGCCCAGTGATTAGTAAGGAAGTAATTAGTGCGCTGCTGGCAAAAGCGGGCAACAAGTCCGCCGCTTCCGTTCCTCAGTCACTAATCACTAATTATTCCTCGCCACTGGACGGCTTCATCCTTCAACGCCTCGCCAAGGACGGCCTGTTACCCGAACCCGAAGCCGACCGTTACGCGCTCGCGCGTCGCGTCGCGCTGGATCTCACGGGTTTGCCGCCGAGTCTCGCGGAAGTGGACGCGTTCGTCGCGGACAAGGAACCGAAGGCTTACGAGCGCTTCGTGGATTTGCAGCTAGCGAAGCCGAGTTACGGCGAACATTGGGCGCGGCTGTGGCTCGATCTCGCGCGCTATGCGGACAGCGCCGGTTACGCGGACGATCCGCCGCGCACGATCTGGGCGTTCCGCGACTACGTCATCAATGCCTTCAACAAAAACCTCCCGTTCGATCAGTTCACCATCGAACAGCTCGCCGCCGACTTGCTGGAGAACCCGACCGACGAGCAGTTGAAGGGCACGGCGTTCC
>JBJTAU010000317.1:0-20628 GCA_046090965.1 Limisphaerales bacterium
CTCCATCGAAGCTCCGCCCCGCTGGCGTAAGAGTAATCTCACCGACAACATCGCCCCGCCGACTGATTCCGCGCCGCAGCTCGCGGACTTGAAAACGAAACGCGCCGCGTTGCTCGCGCAGTTCACCAGCGAGAAAACGCGCACCGAACTGGCCGTGCTGGCGAAGGATCTGGAGCAGGTTGCCGCCGAGTTGAAGCAGTTCCCGAAGCCGGACGTGGTCTATGCCGGCACCGTGCATTTCGGCAGCGGCTCGTTCGCGGGCACGGGTGCCGGCGGTGGTAAGCCGCGCGTCATCCAAGTGCTCCATCGCGGCGACGTGAAGCAACCGAGGGAAGAAGTTTCCCCCGCTGCCCCCGCCTATCTGGCGGCGCTGCCCGGCGATTTTATATTGCCCGCCGATCATAACGAGGGCCAGCGACGCGCGGCTTTGGCGAAGTGGCTTTCCTCGCCCGACAATGCGCTCACTTGGCGGAGCATCGTGAACCGCGTGTGGCAATACCACTTCGGGCGCGGCCTCGTGGAGACGCCGAACGACTTCGGCCGAATGGGCGCGCAGCCCACGCATCCCGAATTGCTCGACTGGCTCGCCTGTGAATTCCGCGACCGCGGCGGCTCGCTCAAGCAACTGCACAAGTTGATCGTGCTGAGCGCCACCTATCGGCAGAGCAGCGCGGTCGAGAACCGAGCGTCGAGAGTCGAGAGCAAGCAGCCCATGTCCTTCGACTCTCGGCCCTCGACCCTCGACTCCTCGAACTCGCTCCTCTGGCGTCAGAATCGCCGCAAGCTCGACGCCGAGGCGGTGCGTGACGCCACGCTCTTCGTCGCTGGCAAACTGAACCCGCAGCTCGGCGGCCCGGCTTTCCAAGACTTCATCATCGAGAAGCCCGAACACTCGCCGCACTACGAGTATCACCTGCACGATCCCGACGATCCGAAGTCGCACCGCCGTTCCATCTACCGCTTCCTCGTGCGCTCGCAGACGCAGCCATTCATGACCACGCTGGACTGCGCTGACCCCTCGATGCAGGTGGGCCGGCGCAACGAAAGCGTCTCCGCCTTGCAAGCTCTCGCGCTGCTGAACAATGGCCTGATGGTCACGATGTCGAAGCACTTCGCCGCGAAACTCGATGCTGCCGGCGGCGAGTTGCCCGCGAAAGTGGACCGGGCTTTCCGCGAAGCGCTGGCCCGCCCGCCGTCGCCCGAGGAAAACGCGAACCTCACCGCCTACGCCCAGCAGCACGGCCTCGCCAATGCCTGCCGCGTGCTCTTCAACCTGAACGAGTTTGCGTTTGTGGATTGAGGCGCGGCCCAGTTGCGCCGCCACGCTCAGGCCAGCGCAGATTCAAGCACCTCCACCATCCGCGCGTTCGTGGCGGCGTCCTTCACGGCGATGCGGAGGCTCCGGCGGCCGAGAGACGCACCCATCACCGAGGCGTCGCGGAGGAAGAGCCCGCGCTCCCGGCAGCGGGTCACGACCGTCGCGGCGTTCGGCCCAGCGGCGGGCAGTTCGCACAGCACGAAGTTCGCAATGCCCGGGACGACGCGCAGGCCGAGGCCGCGCAGTGCCTTCGCCAAATCCTCCCGCAGCCCGTGCGTTTCGGCGTGGCGCGCCGCGTAGTAGTCCAAGTCCTGAAGCGCGTGGACGGCGGCGACCTGTGCGGGCAGACCCACCACCCAGGGCGGCGTGATGGCCCGCAGCGCCTCAAGCTGGTGCGGACCGGCGCACAGATACGCCGCGCGCGCGCCGCTCAACGCATACACCTTGGACAGGGACTTGCAGACGAGCACGTTCTCGGACGCGGCAGCGAAGCGCTCCAGCGACTCGCCCGGCCCAGCGTATTCCACGTAGGTTTCGTCCACCCAGACGCGCGTGCGCTCCGGCGCGCGGCGCAGCACGGCCTCCAGTGGTGCGCGCGGGATGTGCCGGCCAGTCGGGCTGTTCGGGTTCACGAGCACGACGAGGTCGTAGCCGTCCGCGAGCGCGGCCGCGAGCCGGCTCAGGTTCGCGGCAAAGTCGTCCTGCGGCGAGAGCGTGAGCCGGTCCACGGTGCAACCGATGACGCGCTCCAGCACGTGTGCGTATTCGCCGTAGGTCGGGTCGAGAATCAGCGCGTGCGAAGCGGGCGTGAGCCAGTGGCGCAGCGCACGGAAGATGAGATCGGAGGAACCGGCTCCCGGAAGAATGTTCGCGGGCGCGACTCCGCGCGCGACGGCGATGGTTTCAACCAGACCCTCGCAATCGGTCGGCGGCGAGGTGCGCAGCAGCCACGGCAGATGTTCGTTCAAGGCGGCGAGCACCTTGGGCGAAGGCGGGAACCACGCGTCGAGCACGTCGGCGTTGATGATGTCATGGCGACGTTCCAGCCGGTCGAACTTTGGACCGATGGACGCGAAGAACGCGCCGCCGTGGAAACACGCTGCCGGTTGGCGGAAGGGGAAGGTCAACTGCCAGTCCACGCGGCCTTCCAAGCGGTCGTGCAGGCCGCCGAAATCCCGCACCCGCGCGCGCACGGCGGCCACGGACGCTTGCAGCACATCGTAGGTCACCGCGCCGGATTGGACCGCCAGTCCGACCGGCTCCAGCCCGCCGCGCAGATAGAGGTCCACGACTTCGCGGCGACCAATGGCCATCAGGCGCGTGCCACCGTGCGCCTCAACCCAGCGAAAGGCCGCATACATCAACAGCGCGGCCACTTCACTGCCGCGGAAGTCCGGCATCACCGTGAGCAGCCGGGCCTCGAACAGCCCGGCGTCGAAGGCGAACGGCAGTCGGTCGCGCGGGACATACTTGTCCATCGAATAGCTCGGCGCGGTCGGCGGCGTGAGGCTGATGAAGCCGGCGACGGTCCCCGCCACCTTCGCGACGAGATAAGTGTTCCAGTCATCGAGCGCGTCGCGGAGCTGGCCCGCCGGGTTGACGCGGTGCTGGCCGAGTTCGCGCGCGAAGACTTCGTGGCGAAGTCTATAGATAACTTCGCGGTCGCGCTCGGTGGCGGTCGCGAGTTCAATGCGCGCTGGCCCAGCGGGCCGGGATGGACGGGGGACGTTGGCTGCGGGAGTCAAGAGTTCGGTCTTCACGGGCGGCAGAGTAGACGCCGGGAGGGCGGGCGGAGTAATTGATATTCCACCACCGTGTATCGGGGAAAGCAATCCAGCGAGTGATATGGCAGCGCCGGCCATGCGCGGTTCAACCTGAACGAGTTCGCCTTCGTTCACTGATTCCGGTTGAAACCCCGCCAGTGTCGCCGCGTCTGACCCCGCGTGACTCGGAAATCCTCCACGCAGGGCATTCAGCAGCACCGCCCTGCCCTCGGGACGCCGTTGGGCGTCACCGGCCTGCTTGCCCTTGTGGCGACCCTGCCGCTCGCCGCCGCACAACCCGCCGGCAGCAGTGACTTTAGCAAAGCCGTCGCGCCCTTTCTGGCGGAACATTGCAATCGTTGCCATGACGCGAAGGTGGCCAAGTCGGATTTCCGGCTTGATACGTTGTCGCGCAAGATCGGTCTCGAAAACACGCCGCAGTGGGTCGAGATCATGGAGCGCATCAACTCCGGGGAGATGCCGCCCAAGAAGGAGAAGCAGCCCAGTGCCGCCGAGCGTGCGCGCGTGGTCGAGTGGCTGGCGGCGCGGTTGAAGGAAGGCGAGTCGGCGCGCATGGCCGCGCGTGGGCCAGTGTCCTACAACCGCCTGACGCGCGACGAATACGTGAACACCGTCCGCGATTTGCTCGGCGTGGAGTTCGACGCGAAGGACCCGGGCAACTTCCTCGAAGACCCGGAGTGGCACGGATTCGAGCGCATTGGCTCGGTGCTGACGTTTTCTCCATCGAACATCGATAAGTATCTCGGGGCGGCGGAGAAGATCCTGGCAGTGGCGTATCCAGAGCTCGTGCCGCTTCGGAAGGGGCAGAAGGCACCGGAGACGTTCGGCGGCACGAAGCGGGCGGTTGAGGAGAACCAGATTCAGGAGCGGCATCGCGAGCGGCTCCGCGAGTTGGGCCTGTTGGACAAGGTGCGTTACGAGATGTGGCCGGGCGACATGTTCCGCTACTCGCTGCTGAAGGAGTCGTTGCCCGAGGCCGGCGTTTACGAAATCAGTTACACCCTCAGCGGTTTGAAGCCGGAGAAGGGCCTCGCGCCCCGGCTGAAAGTTTATGAAGCGAAGCTCGACCGCGTGCTGTTCGAGCAGGACATTGTCGCGCCGGAGGACAAGCCAATCACGGTGACGTTCCGCGCGCACCTGCCCAAGGGCCGGCCGAACCTCGAGGTGTATAACGAAGTGCCGGGCCCATCGAATCTCCCGCGTTCGGGCCGGCACGGCGACACGCCATTCGTGAGCACAAAGCTGGGGCGCATCCCGTGGCAGTTGAAGCTCACGGACGAGGCGGGCCAGCCGCGCTATCCCTTCCTCATCATGGATTCCGTCACGTGGCGCGGGCCCATCCTGTCGGACGAGGAGAAGCGGCGACGCGAAGAGTATTTCCCGGCGAGCGAGGGTGACCTTGCACAAGTGCGCGAAGGCCTCGGCCGGCTGGCGAAACGCGCGTTCCGTCGCCCGCCCACGGACGCGGAGCTGGACCACTTCACGAGCGTGGTGAAGACCGAGTTGGCGGCGAAGGAGAAATTCCCCGACGCCGTGAAGGCCGGGATGCTCGCGATTCTTTGCTCGAAGAGTTTTCTGTTCATTACCGAGGGCGATGCGAACGCGAACCGCGCGACACTGAACGACTGGGAAATCGCATCGCGCCTCTCGTATCTGCTGTGGAGTTCGATGCCGGACGACGAGCTGTTCAAACTAGCCGAGCAAGGGAAGCTGCGCGACCGGGCCGAGCTGGCGCGGCAGGTCGGACGGATGCTGAAGGACGCGCGCGCGGCGCACTTTGCGGACGCGTTCGCGACGCAGTGGCTGCGGCTGCGCAAGGTCGGCATGTTCCCGCCGGACAAGAAACTTTTCCCTGACTACGACAAGACGCTCGAAGCGGGCATGATTGGCGAGACGAAGGCGTTCTTCGGCGAAGTGCTGCGGCAGAATCTCACCCTGCGCGAGTTTCTCAGCTCGGATTGGAGCATGATGAACTCGCGGCTGGCGCAGTTCTACGGGCTGCCGGACGCGGGGCTGCCGCGCGATGGATTTCAGCGCGTGTCGCTGACCGCCGAGAGTCGGCGCGGCGGCTTGCTCACGCAGGCGGCGATTCTCTCGCTCACGTCGGACGGCACGCGGCATCGCCCGGTGCATCGCGGCGTGTGGCTGTCTGAAGTGATTCTGGGCAAGACGCCGCCGCCCCCGCCGCCGAACGTGGACCCAATTCCGACGACCGCCGTGGATTCGCCGAAAGCCACGCTCCGCATGAAACTGGAGGCGCACATGAAGGACCCGAACTGCGCCGCGTGCCATCGCAAGATTGACCCGTTCGGCCTGGCCTTCGAGAACTTCGACGCCATCGGTCGCTGGCGCACCGAGGCAGTCACCGACGGCACGGGCGCGAACCCGAAGGTCAACGCCGCCGGCCAGATGCCGGACGGCCGCAGCTACGCGACGCCGGAGGATTTCAAGAAGCTGCTCGTGGCGGATGTGGACACCTTCGCCGCTGCGTTCGTCGAGAAGCTCGCGACCTACGGCCTGCGCCGCGCGATGGACTTCGGCGACCGCGCGGAGTTGCAGGCGCTCGCCTCCGCCAGCAAGGCGAAGGACCACCGCCTGCGCGACTTGATCGAGACATTTGTCTGTTCGGACCTTTTTCAGAAGCGTTAGGTTCCAACCAGCCAAAAAATTATGAGCCACCTGAACCTCCGCCGCTGGGAAATCAGCCGCCGCACCGCGTTGCGCGGCCTCGGGGCCACCATCGCGCTCCCACTGCTCAACGCGATGGCCGACCTGCCCGCCGCCACCAAGCCCAAGCGCAGCGTCTTCCTCTACATTCCCAACGGCGTCAACACGCTCACGTGGCAAATTCAGAAGGCCGGCGCGGATTACGAGTTCACCGCGCCGCTCAAGTCGCTGGAGAAACACCGCGCCGACCTTACGCCCATCAGCGGCCTCCACCACCCGCTCGTCATCGGCAAGCACCACAACTGCGAGAAGGTCTGGCTCACCGGCGCCAACGTCCCCGGCGATGGCGGCGCGTTCCGCAACACGGTCTCCGCCGACCAACTCATCACCGATGCGCAGGGCACGGCCACGCGCTTTCAGTCGCTGGAGATGGCCATCGAGGGCACTTCGCTCGCGTGGTCCAAGGACGGCATCCAGCTCCCCGCCGAGCGCAACACCCAGCAGATTTTCAACCAACTCTTCGGCGTGGAGAAAGAGAGCAAGGAAACCATCCGTCGCCGTCTGAGCCGGCGCGGCAGCATCCTCGACCTCGTCGCGGACGACGCCAAGCGTGTGAACCGCACCCTCGGCACCGAAGACCGTAGCAAGCTTGACGAATATCTCACCGCCGTCCGCCAGGTCGAGGAGCGCACCAAGCGCGCCGACGAATGGCTCAACATCCCGAAGCCACAGGTGCCCGCCGATGCCACGGCCAAGCTCACGCGCAAGCTCTCGATGGCCGAGGCCGGCGAATACTACCGGCTGTTCTACGACCTCATGGTCATGGCGCTGCGCACGGACTCGACGCGCGTCATCACGTGCGGCATCGGCAGCGAGGGCAACACCAGTGGCATTCCCGAGATTGGTATTCTCCAGACGCGCCACGGCCTTTCGCACCACAACGGTGACCCCGAGCAACTCCGTCGCCTCACGGCCACCGACACGTTCCTCGTGGACCAGCTCAGTTACTTCCTCGACCAGCTCAAGGCCGCGCAGGAAGACGGCCGCCCGTTGCTCGACACCACGCAAGTGCTCTGGGGCAGCGGCATGGCTTACGGCCACAGCCACGGCAACGCCAACCTCCCCATCATCGTCGCGGGCGGCAAGGCGCTTGGTTACAAGCACGGCACGCACGTGGACTTCAACCTCCCGAAGATTGGCAAATACGACGTGGCCGACGCCACCGGCCACTACAAGATTTGCTCGCGCCCCGTGGACGACAACGCCCGCCTCAGCAACCTGCTCCTCACGATGGTCCAACGCGCCGGCGTGAAGGCGGATAAGTTTCAGGACAGCACCGGACCGCTCTCGCAGATCGTGGCGTAAGGAAATCGAACCACAGAGGCACAGAGAATGTTGAATCAGGAATGCAGGAAGGCATGAAATCACGCGGCGTCCTCATTCCTGTGTTCCTGTCTTCCTAATTTGCGTCCCTCCGTGCGCTCTGTGCCTCTGTGGTAAAAATCATGCGCTCCATTTTCCTGCTCTCGCTCCTCGCGTTCGCCGCGTTCGCCGCCGAGCCACCGAAGTTCCGCACCGATGCCGACGGGCCGGTGAAGGCCGAAGATAAGCGGTCGAACCCGAGGAACCGCAAGCCCACGGACAAGCCGGACTGGTTCCAGCTCGTGCCGGGCGAATTCCCACCCGATGGCTCTGCTCACGCCGTGTCCGGCGAACTGATGCAGATGGACCATCTGGAGCGGCGCTTCCAAATCCGCGTGGCCCGCAACGACAGCCAGGAACGCGGCATCTGGGATTTGCCGCTCGATGCCACCATGCTGCCCTACGGCTCCATTTGGCAGCACGGCGCGCCGGCGGCCTTGCAGGACATCCCGTTGGGCACCCATCTGCGCGGCCTTTTCTACCTCGCCGCCCCGGACGACAAGACGCCGCTGCCGGACACTGCCTATCGCCGCAAGACGCCCGAGTGGGAATTCCGCCGCTGCTTCCGCATCGAAGACGAGTTCACCTTCCACTCGCGACAGCAGCAACTCTGGCGCATCGACACGGTCAACCTCGGCACCAACAAGCTCACCGCCACGCTGCTCGCCAACGGCCAGCCCGTCGGTGACGGCAAACCCAAATCCTTCGACCTGCTCGCGAGCACGCGCGTCTTCCAAGGCGACCGCCTTGCGGACCTGAAGGCCTTGCAGCCCGGCCAGACCGTTCTCTTCAACCTCACCTGGGTCACGCTCTACGGCCCCGGCCGCATCACGGACCTCTGGGTGGATGAGGCCGCCCGCGCCCGCGCCACCGCGCACCAGCTCGAACGCCACCGTCAGCACATCCGCGAGCGCGGCCTCGCGGGCTTCGTCAGCGCCGTGGATGACGATGCGCAGATCGTGACGATCACGTTCTTCGGCGGCGTGGACCCGAAGCTCTTCACGGAAATCCGCAACGTGGACACCAACAAAGTCGGCTGGCCGCTCGCGAAGGAAGCCGAGAACCCCGGCGCGCCCACAGGCACCATCGCCGTGGCGCGCGAGTCGCTCCTGACCTACGACCCCGTCAACGACCGCAAGGGCGGCAACATCGTGGACATCAAAACCATCCCTACCGAACCCGGCAGTGCCGGCCTGCAAATCAAAGTGAAGTGCGACCTCCTCCTCGAAGGCTTCCGCCCCAAGCGCGTCGTGCGCTTTTACCCGGCCACTTGGAAGGTCATCGCCCTGCCGCACGAAGAACAGTCCTACGGGCGGGACTGATGGCACGCTGCGGTCACAGTTTTTCCAACCTATGAAACTAACCAGCCTTGCTATTGTCGCAATCTTGATCGCCACCAGCTCCGCCCGCGCGCTCAGCCCCCACGTCGACGCCGTCATCCGCATCGTCGAGGGCGCGAAGGGCAAAGTCGAAAAGACCGCCGACGGCCAGAGCTTGAAGCTCGTGGACCTCGCCGTGCCCGGCGCGGGGCCGCACGATCATCGCGGGAGCGATCCGTATGACGCGGCGTTCTTCGAACACCTCGGCCACATCACGACGTTGGAGTCGCTGCACATCATCTCGACGAAGTTCAACGACGACTGGATGCCGCACCTTGCGAAGCTCACGAACCTCAAGTCGCTGCGCTTCGTCAACAACGGCAAGCTCTCCGACGCCGGCCTTGATCATCTCGCCAACTTGCGGAACCTCACGAACTTCGCCTACGTCGGCACCGCCATGAAGGGACACGCCTTCGCGAAGTTCACCGGCTGGACCCAGCTTTCACGGTGCAGCTTTCGCGGCAGCAGCATCGACGACGAGGGCTTGCAGAACATCTGCGAGCGCTTTCCGAAACTGGAGAGTCTGGTGCTGGCCCACGCCAAGTTCACCGACGCCAGCGCGCCCCAACTCGCCAAGCTCACCCAGCTCAAGGGCCTCGAACTCGGCACGCACAACGCCACGCCCGCGAGCCTGCGGCACGTCGCCGCGTTGCCGCTGGAATATCTCCAGCTCGGCGAGGGCTTCGACTCGCCCGCGTCGCTGCCGCACCTGAAGCCGCTGAAAACGCTGAAGCGCCTCACCATCACCAATTGCAAGGCCTTCGGCGACGACGACCTCAAACAAATCGCCGGGCTGAAGTCCGTGGAGAATTTGGAACTCGGCAGCCTCGCGCTCACCGACTCGCGCCTCGCGTTGCTGAAGGACTTCGCGCACTTGAAGGCCTTGCGCGTGACCCCGAGCGGACGCGAGAAGTTCAGCGCTGAGACCCAGGAGGCGGTGAAGAAAGCGCTGCCCGCCGCGGCGCTGAAGTTTGAGTAACCCAACCCATGAAGCAGCCGATGAAGAACTTTCTTTGCTTGCTGGCCGCGGCCCTTGGGCTGGCGTTGGTTGAACCGGGCCGGGCGCAGGTTCCCGGTGGTTTCTCCGCCGCACCGACGACTGATGCGTGGGTGCAGGCGGCCGCGAAGTTCGCCGTCACCGCGCGCGATCCGCAGCTCAAGCTCCTCGGCGTGGAGCAGGCGCAGCGGCAGGTTGTGGCCGGAATGAACTACCGCCTGACGCTGAAGGTGGACGACGGCGGCACCAACCGCATCGCCGACGTCGTCGTCTGGCGCAAACTCGACGGCAAGCACGAGTTGACCTCGTGGCAATGGCAGCCCACCAAGCCGAAGCTCAAGATCATCCCGGGACAGGTCATCATTCCGACGGGCAACGGCGAGATGCGCCGCCCGTGGGGTGAGTTGATCAGCCTCGACCTGAAGACGCGCACCGGGAAGTTCCGCAACGAGGGCGACGATTCGGTGATGAGCTTCACGGTGATGCCCTACGCTGAGCTGCTGCATCACGCGGCCAGCGGCGACCTGCAGGACTTCCGCGTCGGCGAGCGCGCCATCTTCCGCCTGCACGAGAACGAAAAGGGCGAGTGGGTCTGGCTCACTTACATCCAGGACGAGATGAACATGCTCAACGGCCACAAGGAGTATTTCTACGTGGACAAGATTGATGCGGCGAAGCGGGCGATGGATTGCACCTGGGCCAACTTCGACAAGAGCTTCATCCGCATGACCAACGTGCTGATCGAGACCGATGGTGAAACGCGCTTCTGGAAGGCCGGCGCGCCGGCGAAGTTCGCGGACATCAAGCCGGGCGACAAGCTCCGCACCAAGACGCACGGCGCGGGCAGCGGCAAGCGCCGCATCGCCTGGGAAGTCTTCCTCGATGATGAGAGCCTGATGAAATTCCAGGCCAAGCAGAAGGCCGTCCACGCCGCGCGCATCCAGAAGGAAGGCGCGCCCGGCTACGTGGACGCGTTGGAAGGCAAGGAACTGAAGCTCACGCTCTTCAACGAAGGCGCGGACTTCGCACAGCAGCTCAAGGCCGGCAAGTCCGTCCGCGTCGCGCCCGCCAGCGCGGACCGCAAGCCCACGATCGCCCCACTCGCCGCCACGGTGACTGCCGCGAGCACCAAGGGCCGCGAGACGAAAGTCACGCTCGTGCTCACCTCGGAGGCGAAGTTCCAGCCCGCCGGTCTCGCGCGGGTCTGGCTGGTCGAATAGCTTTCGTGCGTCTTTGGCTGCGTTGCGAATTCATCCCCCTCGTCCGCAACATGGCGGCGAGCAGAAAGAGAGGATTCATCGCCTCCTTGTCGGGCTGCGAGGAACAACAACTGTCAAACCGAAGCCGAGTCAAAGTGGGAGCTGAGGCCACTACCAGCGAGCCCGAAGCTTCACCCCAATTTCTGTCGCAGCGCCTCGGCGATTTGGATGAAGGGCTTGCCCTGCGGGTCCGCCGGGTGGGAGACGGCGACGGGCACGCCTTTGTCGCCACCTTCGCGGATCTCGATGTAAATCGGCACTTCGCCGAGGAAGGGGATTTCCTGACGTTCCGCTTCCACCCGGCCCCCGCCGTGGCCGAAGAGCTCGACGCGCTGGCCGCCGGGCGCGAGGTAGTAACTCATGTTCTCCACGAGGCCGAGGAGCGGGACGTTCACTTTCTCGAACATCGCGATGCCCTTGCGCACGACGCCGAGCGAGGCTTCCTGCGGCGTGGTGATGATGACGCCGCCATCGAGCGGCACGGTCTGGCAGAGGGAAAGTTGCGCGTCGCCGGTGCCGGGCGGCAGGTCCACGAGGAGATAATCGAGCTGGCCCCATTCCACTTGCGTGATGAACTGCTGGACAGTCTTTTGAATCATCGGGCCGCGCCAGATGACGGGCTGATCGTCGTTGAGCAGGAAACCCATGCTCATGAGCTTGATGCCGTGATTGCTGGGCGGAATGAGCTTCTCATCCTCACTCACGATGGGCCGCTGCTGGATGCCCATCATCAGCGGAATGCTGGGGCCATAGATGTCGCAATCGAGCAGGCCGACGCGCGCGCCGAGGTGACTGAGGGCGCACGCGAGATTCACCGAGCAAGTGGACTTGCCCACGCCGCCCTTGCCGCTGGCGACGGCGACGATGCGCTTGATGCCGGGGACTTTGTTCTGGTTAGCGAAAGCGTTGCCACCGGGCGTCGGTGTCGGCGCGGGGCCGCTGGGTTGCTTGATCTCGACGAAGACGTGCGTGACGCCGGGTTGGCCGCGCAGAACATTTTCGCACTCAGCCTTGATGATCTTGGCGGCATCGGGGTTGGGCGAAGTGAGTTCGAGTCGGACGTGGACCGCGCCGTTGTTGGCGGCGACGTGCTTCACGAGTCCGAACGAGACGATGTCGCGCGAGTAGCCGGGATATTTCACGGCCATCAGCGCGTCGAGGATGGCTTCTTGAGTCAGCATGGGTTTTGGCTGCCGTAAGGCGGCAGTGAAAGCTACCGCACAACGATCTGCGGCTAATTGGCGAGATACTCGCGCGGGTCGGTGACTTTGCCGGTGAGCGCGCTGGCGGCGACGGTCGCGGGGCTGGCGAGATAGACTTCGCTTTCCTTGCTGCCCATGCGGCCGGGGAAGTTGCGGTTCGTCGCGCTGATGCACTTGAGGCCGCCCTGATTCATGCGGCCAAAGGTGTCCACCGGACCGCCGAGGCACGCGGAGCAACCAGCGTTCTCCGTCATGCGCACGCCGGCGTCCTCGAGGATTTGCCAGATGGTCTTGTCGCCCCAGCGCGTGGACTGAAGGTCGCGCACGATGTCGGGCGTCGCGGGCACGCCGAAGGTGTCGATGACCACCTTGCGCCCGCGCAGCACGCGGGCGAACTCGACGAAGTCGCTGGTCTTGCCGCCGGTGCAGGAGCCGACGTAGGCGCGGTCGAGCTTAAAGTCCTTCATCTCTTTCGCCTTCTTGCGCTGGCCGGGATCGGGATGGCACGCGACCGTTGGCTCGAGTTTGCTGAGGTCGATCACGGTTTCGTAAACAAACTTCTGATTCGCGTCGGCTTCGACGGGGGAGTAGCTCGATTTGGTTCCGTTCAATTTCGTGCGGGCATCGACGTATTCTGCGGTGCGCGCATCGAACGGGAAAATGCCGTTCTTGCCGCCGGCTTCGATGGCCATGTTCGCGATGGTCATGCGGTCGTCCATCGAGAGGCTAGCGATGCCTGCACCGTCGAACTGCATCGCGCGGTAGGTCGCGCCGTCGAAACCTATCTCGCCGATGACGTGGAGGATGACGTCCTTGGCCATCACGCCGGGCTGGAGCGCGCCTTCGAGGCGGAAGCGCATCGTCTCGGGCACCTTGATGAGCAATTTGCCAGTGCCCATGACGAAGCCGGCGTCGGTGTTACCGATGCCGGTGGCAAATTCGTTGAACGCGCCGGCCATGCAGGTATGCGAGTCGGTGCCGAAGAGGACTTCGCCGGGACGGGTGTGGCCTTTCGCGGGGAGCGCGGCGTGGCAGACACCGGCGTAGTTGGAGCCGAACTGGCGCTTCAAGTTGCCCCTGGCGGCGTCGAACCTCCACGCGCCGTTCGGGTCGTCGATCACGTCGTAGAAGTAGGGCAACCCCTGCTCGCGAGCGAAGTCGCGCAGGATGTCGACGTTGCGGTTGGACATCGAGTCGGCGGTGAAGATGTAGTGGTCGGGGATGATGACGACACGGTTCCTGTCCCAGACCTTGGCGGTCTTGCCGAACTCGCGCTTGAACACGCCGATGGTCCCCGGCCCGCACACGTCGTGCGTCATCAGGACATCGGCCTTCACCCAGAGATTGTCGCCGGCCTGCACGGACGCCTTTCCGGCAGCGCGGGCGAGGAGTTTCTCAGTCAGCGTCATAACAGGGGCGGCAAGGTAACGGGCAGGCAGGCCCGGCGCAATTGGAGAAACGGCTTTAGGCGACACCCATGGGACGGGGTCGCGCGACAGCCATCGCGCGACACTTGCCGCGAGCCTTGCCACCCGCCACACTCCGCCCCCATGAAAACTTCGCTTCGCTTCGCCACCTTGCTGTGCGCCGTCCTGATCACTGCCACATCCCACGCCGCCATCAAGGCGCTAATCGTGGACGGCCAGAACAACCACGACTGGAAGGGCACCACGCCCGGCCTCAAGAAATATCTCGAAGAGACCGGCCTCTTTGAAGTCGACGTCGCGACGACTCCCGCCGACAAAGCCGAGTTCGCGTCCTTCAAACCTGACTTCAAGAAATACAAGCTCGTCGTCTCGAACTACAACGGCCAGGACTGGCCGAAGGAGACACAAGCGGCCTTCGAAGACTTCGTCCGCAACGGCGGCGGCTTCGTGAGCGTCCACGCGGCGAACAACTCCTTCCCGAACTGGCCGGCCTACAACCAGATGATCGGCCTCGGCGGCTGGGGCGGGCGCAGCGAGAAGTCCGGCCCCTATGTTTACTGGGAAGAGAAGGCGGCCAAGGTCGTGAAAGACATCGCGCCCGGTCGCGGCGGCAGCCACGGCCCGCAGCACGCCTTCGTGGTCGAGACGCGCGAACCGCAGCATCCGATCGTCGCCGGCCTGCCGGCGAAGTGGATGCACGCGCAGGACGAACTCTACGACCGTCTGCGTGGCCCGGCGGAAAACCTCACCGTTCTCGCCACCGCCTTCTCCGACTCCGCGAAGAACGGCACCGGTCGCCACGAGCCGATGCTGATGACCACCACGTTCGGCAAAGGCCGCGTCTTCCACACCGCGCTCGGTCATGCGGGCGGCGGCAAACGCACCGCGCAGCAATGCGTCGGCTTCATCGTCACCTTCCAGCGCGGCGCGGAGTGGGCCGTCACCGGCAAGGTCACGCAGAAGGTTCCCGCCGACTTCCCGCCCGCCGACAAGGTCAGCCTGCGCGAGTGAGCGCCCCCGCCTTGCCCCCGCTCGAAGCGCTGGACGTCCACCTCGTCCGCGCCGCCCACGGCTGGCTGGACCTCAACCTGCCCGCCGAGGCGGAAGCGGAGCTGGCCCAACTCTCTCCCGAAGCGCAGACGCACCCGCTCGTCTTGCAGGCGCTCTGGCAACTCCACGCGCATCAGCATCGCTGGGCGCTGGCTCACACCGTCGCGGAACTGCTCGTGCAATCCTTCCCCGGCGACGTGAACGGCTGGGTCCACCGCGCCTACGCTGCACGACGCAAGGAAGGCGGCGGACTCCAAGCCGCGTGGGACGCGCTGCGTCCGGCGGTCGAACAATTTCCCGACGAGACGCTCATCCCCTACAACCTCGCCTGCTACGCCTGCCAGATGGGAAACCTTGACGCCGCCCGCCACTGGCTGGGCCGCGCGCGCACCGTCGCGAAAAAGCAGGGTGATCAGAACTCCATCCGGCAAATGGCCCTCGCCGACCCCGACCTCGCGCCGCTGCGGGAGGAAGTCATGGCGTGGTAGCTGGTCACTCCGAACAGCCGCTGAAGTTCGCCAGGAGCACCGCCAGTTCATCAATCACCTCGCGCCCGCTCACGCTCGTGCCCGTGTAGGCGTTGAGCATGAAGCTGAAGACCAGCCGCTCCTTCGCCGCCGTCATGACGTGGCCGGAGAGGCTGCTCACGTAGCGCAAGCTGCCGGTCTTCGCCAACACGTTGCGCTCGGCGGCGGTGCCGTGGAAGCGCGCCTTCAAGGTGCCGTCCACACCTGCGACCGGTAGCGACGCGCGGTAGGCTGCGCCAGCCGGATGCTTATCCATGTGCCGCAATAACTGGACGGTCGCCTCGGGCATCAGCAGGCAGCCGCGCGAGAGGCCGGAGCCTTCCTCCAGCAGCACGGCCCCGCGCTTCACGCCGGCTTCAGCGAGAAACTTCTGCAGCTCCGCGAGGCCCGCGTCCTCCGTGGTCTGGCCCGGCTTCGCGGTGCGCGCGCCGACTTGGAGCAGGAGCAACTGCGCGTAAAGATTCTGCGACGGCTTCATCATCTTCTCGACCAACTCGCTCATCGGGCGCGACTCGGTGAAGGCGACTTCCACCAGCTTGCCGTAATCCACCGGCGCGGCTTCGGCGGCGAGCCAGTCGCGCGTGCGGAGCTGGCCAGCGACGGTGATGCCGCGCCTTGCCAACGCGTCGCGGAGCTGCGTGACGAACCACAGCGCCGGACGCGTCACGGGCATCGCGTCGGTCAGGCCCTTGTCATCGGCGGGCAACGAGCCGTGAAGGTAAACCGTGCTTTGCGCGAGTGGACGATAAAGCTCGATGCTCCGCCTGCCGCCGTTGGTCACGGTGGTTGTGCGATTGAGGAACTGGAGGAACTGCGTCACGGGCTTGGTCGCGAAGGTGACGGGCTGGCTCAGCGTGGCGGCGGGCTTGAAGACGAGGTCCACGACGTTGTCCTCGTGGGTGAGCGCGGAGACCTCCGCGCCGTAGTAATAGTTCAAGTCGTCCCACGTCCACGCGCTGCCGTAGGGCGGGCCACGGAAGAAACTCTCATCGCCCACGAGATCGCCGGCGATGCGCTTCACGCCGGCCGCAGCCAGCGCGTTGACGAGCGGCTCCAACGCCTTCGTGTAATCCCCGCCGTTGAAGCGCGCCGCCACCGAGAAGTCGCCGCGTCCGAAAATGGTCAGGTCGCCCGCCACCGTGCCATCCGCGTCCGGCTTCGCGCTCGCGTAGCAGGACGTGCGGATGCGGAACGCGGGACCGAGGCGATCCAGCGCAAGCGCGCCGGTGTAGAGCTTGGCGTTGGACGCGGGCTTGAGCAGCTTGCCGGCATTGTGCTCGAACAGGGTTTTGCCCGTGTCGAGCGAGACGACCTTTACCCCAATCTGCGCGGCGGCTAGGCGCGGATGCTCGACGCGCGCGGTGAGGTTCGAGCGCAGAGCGGCGAGGGTGGGAATGGCGTTGGTGAGAGCCGGGGCGGCTGCACCGGTCGCCACGAAGGCGCTGAGGAGGAAAAGGGGAAACGTCCAACGTCCAACGCTCAACTTCCAACTTCCAACGGGTGATTGGTGGCCGCCATGCCTCGGGCTTTGAACGTTGAGCGTTGGACGTTGAGCGTTGATCGTTCGCCACGGTTGGAAGCGCATGGCGAGGTTCTAGTCGCTGGCCTTGACGCAGAAAAGTTTTTTGCCAAGCGGCCCGCACGTGTTTAATTACCTCGGCATGAGCACGCTGAGTTATCCCGACAAACACCTCGTGAACGCGGCGCTCGGCTGGCTGGAGTTGCACCTGGTGGGTGAGGCGCGCGCGGAACTGCAACAGGTCTCGCCCGCGAATGCCTGCCAGCCGGAAGTGCTCGAGATCTGGTGGCGCGTCCACGCGGCGGAGCGGCATTGGGACGAGGCACTGCGTATCGCGGAGATGGAGTTGCAGACCGCGCCGGACCGCATGTCCGGCTGGGTGGATCGCAGCTACAGCCTGCATGAACTACGCCGCACGCAGGAGGCGCGCGAGGCGTTGCTGCCGGCGGTGAAGAAATTCCCCGAGGCCAGTTTGATTCCCTACAACCTCGCCTGCTACGCCTGCCAACTTGGTGATCCGACGGAGGCGCAGCAGTGGCTCCGCAAGGCCATTGCCCGCGGCGAGCGGGACGAGATCAAGCGGCTCGCACTGAACGACCCCGACCTCGCCGCCTTGAAAGACGAGATCGCGCAATTGTGAAATCGTGCCGGGGACGCGACCCTGAGTCTGCGGAAAGCGAAACCGCCGCTCCGGGGTTGGCCGGAGCGGCGGTGCGGCAGGCGCGCTGAGAACAGCGCGGGCGGGTTAGCGCGCTTGGTTGCCTCGGATGTTCACGGTCAAGGTGGCCGTGTCATTCGCTTCGTTGCTCTCCGCCACGGCATTGCGAAGCGAGCCAGCCGAGGCGACGGATGTCTTATGCTTCGGCTGAGGAAGAAAGTTGGAAGGACCGGCGGGGCGCGCCGTCCTACTTCCCAGCCAGCACCTTGATGAGCGCGCTGTTGTCGAGCGGGCCGAGGCCGGCGGCCTCGGCGGCTTCGAGGATCGCGCGGTGGACGCTCGTGAGCGGGAGTTTGAGCCGCTTCGCCTACGCCGCCGCCAGCATGAGGCGCACGTCCTTGAGGTGCTGCGAAAGGCGTGCCTGCGGCGTGAAGTCCTCCGTCACCATCTTCTCGCCCTTCGTGTCCATGACGGCGGAGTAGGCTTTGCTCGCCAGCAGCACTTCCAGGGCGGCGCGGCGGGTGAAGCCGAGCTGTTCGGCGAAGCAAAGTCCTTCGGCCAGCACGGCACGGTTGAGGCCCAGCACGAGGTTCGTCACCAGCTTCATCCGCGCGCCGCTGCCGCAGGGGCCGACGTGCCGGACGCACCGGGTGAGCGTGCGGAGCAGCTTGCGCGCGGCGGCGAAGGCCTCCGCGTCGCCGCCGACCATCGTGAGCACGTCGTCGCCGAACGCGACCTGCTCGCTGTTGCCCGAGATGGTGGCGTCGAGGTAGCGCACGCCCTGCGCGGCGAGGCGATGGTGGATGGCCTCGGCCTGTTCCGGCTCGCCGGTGGTGGTGTCGAGGATGAGGTGCCCGGGGCGCAAAGCCGGGCGCGCGTCACTCAGGACAAGTTCGGTCTCGTGCAACGTGGGCAGGCTCAGGAGCACTTGGTCGCACGCGGTGAAGACGGCGGTGTTGCTCCGCACGAGTCGGACGCCGAGCTTCCGCGCGAGCTGGCGACAGCCGGGCGCGACATCGAAACCGACGACTTCCCAGCCGGCAGCGCGGAGGCGTTGCGCGAAGGCGCGCCCCATCAAGCCGAGGCCGATCAGTCCGGCGCGCCGGGTCACTGCTCCGGCCTTCGCAGTTGTGCGGCGGCTCATCGCTTGAAGTTGGTGAGAGTGATCACGTCGCCGGGCTGCAACAACGGCCCGGGCGAGTTCGCGGCGAGCTTGGCAGTGTTGGTGGCGGTGACGATCTGGTTGCCGCGCAGGACTTGGATGGCCTTGAGCGCGGCGTTGGCCTCGCCGGTCTTGGTGGCGGCGTAGAGTTTCATGCCTTCAGTCCACGGAATTTGTCGGGCCGTGCCGGTCGCGCTGTCCACCACGGTGACGAAGGCGGTCTTCGCAATCGAACCGGCGACGGAGCCGGTGGTGGTGACGACGGTCTTCGCGACAGTGGCGCTGTCGGAGACGGTCGCGCCCGCGACCTTGCCGCCGGTGGTGATGGCGGTGGTGGCGGTCCTGCCAACGAGCTTTCCCGTGGTGGTCACGACCTTCGTGCCGGTGGAGCAGGCGGTGGCGAAGACGAGAAGATAGAAGGCAGAGGACAGCAGACAGCGCGAGTGCATGGTCAGGTCAGGGTGAGGAGGCTGACTTCGGGACGGCAGTTGAAGCGGACGCCGTGGAGGTTGCCGACGCCGCGCGTGGTGAAAATCCAGCGGTCGCGCCAGCGGTTTAGCCCGGCGACGTAGCGGTGGTCGCGCACGGGGGCGAAGGGCGTGCCGAAGAACGGCAGGCGACACTGGCCGCCGTGCGTGTGGCCGCAGAGGGCGAGCTGCCAGGGGAAATCTGCTGCGGCGTCCTTGCCGTCGGGGTTGTGCATCAGCAATACGGTCGCGGCGTCGGATGGAGCTGTGGCGAAGGCTTCGGTGGCGCGCAGTTCATCGGCCCACAAGTCGCCGACTCCTACGAGCCGCAGCTTGCGTCCGCGAAGCGTGATGTCGTGCGACTGGTTTAGCAGCACTTTCGCTCCGCTGGCGGCGAGGCACTTGCGGACTTCGGCATGGTCGGCGTGGCCGCGATAGTTCGGTCGCGCGGCCCACTTGCCGCCGTCGTGATTGCCGAGGCAGGCGAAGACCGGCGCAGCGGCAGCGAGTGGTTTAAGCACGTCGGCGTAATCGGCGAAGCGGGTGAAATCTTTCGTGATGAAGTCGCCAGTGAGACACACGAGGTCGGGCTTCTCCGTGAGGCCAAGCTGGACGGCGTGGGCGATGAACTCCAGCGGCACGTAGCCGGAGGCGTGGAGATCGGAGAGATGGAGGACGCGGATCGGCGCGGCTTTGGTTGACGCAAGTTGCACGCTGCGATGGAAAACTTCCAGCCAGCCCGGCTCCAGCAGCCGCGTGTAGGCTGCACCAACCGCACCCGCCACACCGGCGAAGCCCGCGCCGAACAGCAGACGGCGGCGCGACAGCCAGGCCCGCTTGGTCGGGGGCGGGCTGGCCGGCGGGTTCATGTGACGGACTTGGTGTTCTCCGCCGCAACCTGAAAGTTGCGGCTACGCGGGGATGATGTGGCGCTTGAGGAGGTTGTAAACCTCGGTCGAGTCGAGCTGGTGCGCAGGCAGGAGGTCGTGGCGCTCGGTGATGAGCACGGGCCAGTCAGCGATGTTGGTCGGACGGCAGCCGTGCGAGCCTTTGACGAGCGAGGCATCGAGCGGGACGACATCCATCAACATGCGGAAGCCGAGTTTCTTGCGCAGCAGCTTGCCGGCGACCTTGAGTTTGTGGGCGCGGAGCTTGGGATCAATGAACAGCTCGACCGGGTCGTAGCCGGGCTTGCGGTGGATGTCCACGCAGCGGGCGAAGTCCGGGGCGCGCGCGTCGTCGAGCCAATAGTAGTAGGTGAACCACGCATTCTCCTTCGCCACGGCGATGAGGTCGCCGGCGCGTGGGTGGTTGATGCCGGCGGCGGTTTTCTCCTTCTCGGCGAGGACGGCGGCGACGCCGGGCGTGAACTCGACCGCGCTGCGGACCTGATTGAGCAGCGCGGTGTCGTTGACGTAGATGTGCGCGACCTGGTGGTCGGCGACGGCGAAGACGCGGCTCGCGCCGGCATCAAGGAGTTCGAGGCCAAGTTCCTCCTTCACGGTCAACCAGCCCTGCTCGCGGAAAAGGCGGTTGAGGTGGATGGCCTGGTTCACGGGGGTGATGCCGTATTCTGACAGGAGCACGACCTGCACCTTGCGTTTCTCGAAGAAGAGGATGAGTTCGCCGACGAGGTCGTCAATCAGCAGCAGGTCGCGGCCGAGGTCAGGATGCTGCGGGCCGAGGCGTTGGAGGTTGTAGTCGAGGTGCGGGAGATAAACGAGGTTCAGCGTGGGCTGGAACTTCTTCTCCATCCACTTCGCGGACTCGGTAATCCAGCGCGAGGCGCA